>NZ_BCQU01000074.1:0-31366 GCF_001552235.1 Actinomadura rubrobrunea NBRC 15275
CGGCGCCGGAGGCGCCGGCCGCCGACACCGTCCGGCGGCACCGGGCGCGGCACGCCGAGCCGCCCGCGCGGCTGCCCGACCCGGCGGAGCCCGACCGCCGCGCCGACCGCGGCGACCGTCCGACGTGGAGTCTGATGGACCGCGGCGGTCTGCTGACCGCCGAGTCGCTCCTGCGCGCCTTGGACGACGATCTCTCGGGCGGAGAGGCGGACTCCGTCGACGACGCGGCCATGCTGTGGCGGACGGTGAGGATGCTCGCCGACGTCTCCCGGCCCGCCGACGCGTTCGTCCCGGTCGACCTGCGGCCCGTGGTCGATGCCGCGGTCTCCGGTGACATGACGGTGTCGGTGCCGGAACCGATGGGCGGCGCCGACGCTCAGGTGCCGCCGGCGCCGTCGGGAGGGCCGGTCGCTCCGGGAGCCTCGGCGCAGTCGGCCGCATCGCCTCCCGGCTTCGACGGGGCAGCCGACAGGGCCGTCGAGGCCACGGCGCCTCCGGAGGAGGACGCGTCCTCCTCCGCGGACGTCGGTCTCGAACCGCGGGTCGCCTCGCCGGACGTCGCCGTGCAGCCCGCCGTCCATGACTGCCGGTCCTGCCGCACCAAAGGCGAGCCGCCGTCCCCTCTTCTTCCGTTCCCCATCGACCGCCCCGCCCCGGCCGATGTGTCCAGTGTGTCCGGAGGGCACGCGCAGCTGCCCCTCGCCGGGATCTTCCAGGCCCAGCCGCTGAAAGCGCCTCGCGACAGCGGCTTTTCGGCTGTTCCCTACGTCGCCCTGCAAGACATGATCGCGGTCGAGGATCTGGCCGCCGTCCCCGATTAATACGCCTCACGCCGAGCCGTCCCGCCGGGCCGTCCGCGCAACCGGCCGGGCGCGTTCCCCCGGGCCCCAGGTCCCGACGCGTCCCGGCAGGCCGATATGTCGCCCCCAGTACGCCGACGGCGCGCGGCCGCGGGACGCCGCGGGCGGCGGCGCGGACGGCGCGACGTCCACGCGGGCGCCGGAACCGCGCCGGCACATCCCGGCCCGCGCCGAAGACCACCCACCACCGGAGCAATGGTGCCCTGCACCGTCGCCGGGGCACGGCGCACCTCGCGCCGTCCAGCAAGTGCATCGATCAGGAACACACAGGACAGGAGTACACGAATGCGGAACTGGAGAAAGAACCTCAGCCGCGCGGCCGTGGCCGCCGCGGGCGCCGTGGTGCTGGGATCGAGCGTCTCGGTCGGGGGCGCCGCCGCGAGCGTCGCCCAGCCGGCCGACATCGACCAGATCCAGGCCCAGGGGATCCGCTCGGCCAACGGGTTCCGCGGGTGCGGCGACCTGGCGGGCATCTTCGCCAGGGCGAACATCGACTGCCCGTTGAACGACGTGGACGGCTCGTCGGACGGCGACGACGACCTGGGCCTGGACGGGATCAGCGCGTTGGGCGGCACCTTCAACGGGCCCGTCAACGCGTCCGGGGACGCCGTGGCGCTGGTGAACATCGCCAAGTCCTACGGCGACGACTCCTCCCCCAGGGGTGAGTGGAGCTCCTGCAACAGCTGCAACGCCGACTACTACGACGACTACGGCTCGGAGGACGCCAAGCCGTACAAGTCAAAGCCCTACAAGGCGAAGAAGGCTAAGAAGGCGAAGAAGCACAAGGCCCACAAGTCTCACAAGGCGCACAAGGCGCACAAGTCTCACAAGGCGCACAAGGCCCACAAGGCGAAGGCCCACAAGGCGCACAAGGCGAAGAAGCACAAGGCGCACAAGGCCAAGGCGAGGGGGAAGGGGCGGACGAGCCCGCGGCGCGGGTCCGCCTGGTACGCGGCCCCGGGCACCCTGCCGTCCACCCGGCGTCTGACGCGGCCCGCGCCGGAGGCCGCGGTGCGGGTGGCGGCGCAGCCCGAGGCGGCCGCGGCGGTCGAGCCGCAGGCCGCCGAGCGCGGGCTCCGCGCGTTCCTCACCAAGCTGGTCAAGCCGGGCGACCACCGCGCCGCGTCCTGACCGTCCCGCGGCAGGGCGTTCGCGTCGGCCGCCGGCCGCGCCCGCCCGCGGCCGAGCCGGCCTGAACGGAGCCGAACGACACAAGACGCCCCGGTGCGAGGCATCACCGTCCGGCCGAACGGTGATCCGCGGATTCGGATCGGGCCCGCCGCATCCGCGGTCGGCCACCTCGCCCCGGACGTCGTCCGATCCGGTCTCCGTCTCGGAAATCCATCCGCGACGGAGACCGGATTCTGTTTCCCCGCCTTCTTGATCAGAATTCGCCGCTCCCGCGCGCGACATCTATGAAACGTTTGTCCGATGGCTCATGGCGGGCCATCTATGCGCAGAAGGCAAAGCTTTCCGGAGACGGCGGCGTTGTTCTGCGGCGGCCTTCTCGCGAAGAAACTCGCGCGGTCATGCACTGCCAACCGGCTGACGCCGGGACTATGATTCGGTACGTGCATTGGTGGATTCAGCAGGCCCGCGATTCAGCGGCGGAGGCCCAGGCCGCCGACCCGTCCCCGGAGAATATGATGGCGGCCGCCCAAGTCGAGGCGCTGGTGTCCATGGCCGAAGCTCTGCACCGCATCGCCGCGGCCATCGAGAACCACGCCGGTCCGCAGCGGACCGGGATCAAACGCCCGAACGCCGACTGACCCGATCCTCACCGCGTCCGACCATTCCGCGGCGTTGTCGGCGGCCATGAGAAGAACCGTTCTGGACGCGTCCTGGAGCGGCTCCGCGACTGCACACGCGGCGACGAACGCGAACCGAGCACCGCCCAGAAAGCAGCCCACGACAGCGGAAAGCCGGTGTGTCCCGGGAAATCCCGGAGCACACCGGCTTTCGTCGTCGGACGGGTGTGGGGCTCACACGTCGCTGAGGGCCTTGCGCTCCAGCCTGCTGCCGTTGGAACCCGGCGCGAGCCGCGAGGGCTTGGTCATCGCCGACCGCGGCGGCTCCGCGACGACCTCGTGCTCCATGGTCACGGGGGCGATCCGTTCGTCCTCGATCATCTGGTGGTGGGCCGGGTGCGGCCCGTGGTCCGGACGGTCCCGCAGGCGCGCGGCGGCCTGCCGCAGCGCGCGCTCGCCGACCAGGCGGTTCAGCTCGAGGCCGAAGCAGTCGAGCTTGTCGGCGTCGGTGAGGTCGTCGCGGTGGCTGAGATCGGCGGCCAGGCTGCCCAGCCGCTGCGCCTCGGCCAGGTCGAACTCGCGCAGCAGGTGGCAGCACAGCTCGGTCAGCGCGGCGTGGTCCCGCTCGAACGACAGCCCCGCCAGATCGTTGTGCGACAGCCGGCTGAGCGCGCGCTTGCGCTCCAGCTCGCCGTCCAGGATCCGCAGGATGCCGTTGAGGACGGTGATCGGGCCGATGCCGACGCCCCGGTCGAGGGCGAAGGTGAACGACACGCGCAGCAGCGCGGCCGACCCGAGGCCCGCCGTCATCACCCGCACGATCAGCAGGCTCACCGGGTGCATGGTCTCCGGCAGGCCGAACGTCCACCCCGCCGCGGTGATCGCGATCAGGGTGAGGACCGACGCGGCGGTATTGACGAACACGTACAGCAGTCCGGCCGGCGAAAGGAACGCCGCCAGCGGCTTGTCGCGGTAGCGGACGATCAGTTCGGCGGCACCGAATCCGCCCCCGATCAGGGCGGCGGACGACATTTCGATGATCATTTTCTCCGTCCCGTCACGCCGTTCGCGCGTTCAACCGCCCGAAGGCGTACTCCTCGGTCTTGCCGCGCCTCGACAGCACCGACGGACGCTGCCGGGCGGCCGTTTCGGTGCGTTCGGCCTCCAGGAACACCAGCAGCCATTCCGCCGGCCCCGCGGCGCGGCCGGTGCGGGCTCGTCTCGTCTTCTCCCGGGCGCGCAGGAAGGCCAGCAGCCATTCGGCCGGACCGGACGCGGCGCCCCCTCGAATTCGTGCATCCATGAGAGAAACCATTGCGCACCGGCGGCCCTCGCGTCGACTTCTTCGCTGGCGCGTCAGGTAATCGCCGGGTCAGGGCTCGGAGCAATCACTTCTGCGGAGGTTCCGCGGCACAATACGCAGGATCGGGCGGATCGGCCCGGCGCGGCGGCCGCGGATCCGCTGTCGATCTTTATCGAGTGCGCCGACACGGTATTGTTCATCGCGGCGGCATCGGCGTCCCCGGTAACGTGGCACGGTGTCTCAACACCGAGTGGGTGATACTCCGGGCGAAATCCTCGCGCCGGCGGAAATGTTCCGGTTGGGCGCCGTGGAGAATGCGGAGATGATCCCCGAGGGGATGATGAACCGCAACTGGCGGCTGGTCACCGCCCGCGGCGCGTTCCACCTGCGCCGGATCCTCGACGTCGACCTGCGCACCGCCCGCCGCAACCTCGCCGCGCTCGCCGCCCTGGCCGAGGACGGCCTGCCCGTCCGCCCCGCGCTGCCCGCGCCCGACGGCGCCCTGGTCGTCGAGGTCGGAGGGCACGGCTACTGCGCGTTCCCGTGGACGGACGGCGTCCACGTCGCCGGCACCGACCTCGCGCCGCGCCAGGCCGCCGACCTGGGCGCACTGGTGGCCCGCCTGCACCACGCCCTGCTCCGCACCCCGCCCGCGCCCGGGTCCGCGTCCGCGCGGGCGCCGCGTCCCGCGGCCGTCGAATGCCCGGAGCGGGCGCTGGCCCGGACGGCTCGGCTGCTCGACCACATCTCCTCGCTGCGCTCCCCGCAGACCGCCGACCTGACCTTCGTCGTCCACCTGCGGCGGCGCACCCACCTGCTGCGGCGGTACGGCGCGCTGCGTCCCGCGCGGGACCGCCCTCCCGGGCCGTACGGTTGGACGCACGGCGACCTGCGCGCCGACAACCTCCTCTGGCGCGACCGCGCGGTCGTCGCCGTCCTCGATTGGGACCGGCTGGCCGTGCGCCCCTTGATGGAGGAGCTCGCCCGCGCCGCGCTCGCGCTGTTCGCCCGCGAGGACGGCGTGATCGACCTGCCGCGCCTGGCCGCGTTCACCAACGGCTACCGCTCCATCGCGCCGGTCGACGAGCGCGCCCTGGGCGACGCGGTGCGCCGCGTGTGGTGGAGCACCATGTGCGACCACTGGCATCTGGAGTACTACTACGGCCACTGCTGCGGCCACCCGCACCGGTCCGGCCCCGGCGCCCTCGACTGGTGGCTCAACGCCTGCGGCCGGGCGTTCGTCCGCGACTCCCGCATGCTCGACTGGTGGACCCGCCACTGGCAGGACGTCCGCGACGCGTTCGCGGGCCGGGGCTCCGCCTCACCCCTGGCCGCCTGACCCGGTCGGCCCCGCCGCCTCGCCGCGGCCCGCGCCGTGTCCGTCTTCGCCTGAGCGGCGTGTCCGTCTTCGCCCGAGCAGACGGTCGGCGGCTTCGGGGACGGCGGCCTGCCGAAGTTTTGCGGAGTTCGATGGAGGGGATTGGGTACCAGCCACGATCGGTGAGACGGCCTTCTCGTAGCGTAGCGTGTGGGAGGGAGGGGGCCTGTTGACCGAGGTATCCGGGTACGCTCCCGGGGCGCCGTGCTGGGTGGAGCTGGCCAGCCCCAAGATCAGGGCGGCCAGGAAGTTCTACGGGGGCGTGTTCGGCTGGCACTCCCACTCGTACAGCTACGACTTCGGCGACTACCACACGTGGACGCTCGGGAAGCCCAAGGGGCCCCGCGTGGCCGGGATGCGGGCGCTCGCCGGCACCGCGCAGACGTCGCACTGGACGTGCTACTTCGCCGTCGACGACCTCGGCGCCGCGGTGCGGCGGGTGCGCGCGGCGGGCGGCCAGGTGATCGTGGAGGACGCGGAGGTCGCGCACCTCGGCAGGCTGGCGCTGGCGGTCGACCCGGACGGCGTGGGCTTCGCGCTGTGGAAGGGACTCGCGTTCCAGGGCGCGGGCGTGGTGGACGAGCCCGGCGCGCTGTGCTGGCTGGAGCTGGGCTGCCGCGACCTGGACGGCGCCCAGCGCTTCTACGGCGACGTCCTGGGCTGGACGTTCGTGGAGCGGAACCACGAGGGCCTGACCTACTCCTATTGGCGGGTCGCCGACCGGTCCGTCGGCGGCATGGTCGTGCTGGACAGTCCGCTGCGGCCGCTGGAGCGGCCCCAGTGGATGCCGTACTTCGCCGTTGAGGACTGCGACGCGTGCGTGGCCAAGGCGGCGAAGCTGGGCGCCCGCGTCGCGGTGGCCCCGCGCGACATCCGCCCCGGCCGCTATTCGATCATGAGGGACCCGCTGGGCACGCCCCTGGCCGTCATCGAACCGGCCCGCTGAGCGGGCGCCGGCCCGCGAACGGTCCGCCCGCCGGCCGTGTTACCAGTCGCCCTACCAGTCGCCGCCGAGACTCCGCTTGGCCTCGGCGATGCGGTCCTCGTCGCGCCGGTAGAACACCCACTGCTTGATCTTCTTGCTGCGGACCAGGCCCGCCCGGGCGAGGATCTTGAGGTGCTCGCCGCAGGTGGGCTGGCTGACGCCCAGCTTCTCGGCGATGAACAGGGAGCAGACCCCGTCGCGGACCAGGTCGCCGTCGCGCTGCGGGGGGAAATGCCGTTCCGGATCGCGCAGCCACGCCAGGATCTGCTGCCTGCGGACGCTGGCCAGCGCCTTGAGGAGATCCACGTCCAGCACGGCAATGATCATGGCACGGTCTCGGCGCTCCGGCGGCGCGCTCGCCGAACGCGACGGGCCCGCCGGGATGCCGGCGGCGGCGAGCGGGCGGGGGAGCGCCGCGGACGTGCGTGCAGGACAATGGGGCTCCACGGCACGAACCCAGGCAGGGGAGCGGGCATGTACGCCGAAGAGCGGCAGCAGGAGATCCTGGCCCGGGCGCGGGCGAAGGGCCGGGTCGACGTGGTCGCGCTGGCCGAGGAGTTCTCGGTGACGACCGAGACGATCCGGCGCGACCTGACCGTGCTGGAGCGGGCCGGGACGCTGCGGCGCGTCCACGGCGGGGCGATCCCGGTCGAGCGGCTCGGGTTCGAGCCCGCGCTGGCCGCGCGGGACGCGGTGATGACCGAGGAGAAGGAGCGCATCGCCAAGGCGGCGCTGGAGGAGGTGCCGCGCGACGGCTCGGTGATCATCGACGCGGGCACCACCACGGCGCGGCTGGTGCGGCTGCTGCCCGCCGACCGGGAGCTGACCGTGGTGGTCAACTCCCCGCCGCACGCCACCGTCCTGGCCGCCCGGCCCAACCTCAACGTGATCATGCTGGGCGGGCGGGTGCGCGGCCGGACCCTGGCCACCGTGGACGAGTGGGTGCTGCGGCCGCTGGCGGACCTGTGCGTGGACGTGGCGTTCATGGCCACCAACGGCTGCTCGACGGCCCGCGGCCTGACCACCACCGACCAGGCCGAGGCCGCGGTGAAGCGGGCGATGATCGCCTCGTCGCGGCGCCGGGTGCTGCTGGCCGACCGCACCAAGATCGGGCAGGACTACCTGGTGCGGTTCGCCGACCTGTCCGACATCGACGTGCTGATCACCGACACCGGCCTGGACACCGAGCTGGCCGCCGAGCTGGCCGCGGCCGGCCCGGAGATCGTCCGCGTCTGAGGCGCGGCGCCCGGGGCGGCCGGGGCCGCCCCGGACGCGCGTGCGGGGGGCGGACGTTCAACACCAGTAGAGGGCGGAGTTCTCGCGGGTGACGTTGCGGAGCACGATGTCGCTGCCCGTGCACGGGCTCCAGCGGATCGCGGTGTTGCGCACCGTCAGGTTCTGCAGCGTGATGTCGCGCGACGGCGGGAACTCGGTGCGCGCGGCGATGCGGACCTCGCCGCCGCCGTCGACCGTCCCCGACCGTCCCGCGATCGTCATGTTGTAGCAGTTCTCCAGCAGGATGGCGTTGTTGCCGGTGTTCGCGATGTCCACCTCGTCGATCACGGCGCCGCCGCTCTCGGAGACGCAGAACACGCCGCGTCCGCCGCCCCGCGCCTTCACGCTGCCGACGCGGATGTTGATCGGGTAGGAGTCGCCCACGCGGCCGTTGCGGTTGGCGAAGCGCAGGGCGGCGTACCCGGTGCCGGTGCCCGCGCCGTCTGCGTCGACCCGGGTGACGGTCGCGTTGATGGTGTCGTTCAACAGCAGCCCGGAACCCCCGGTATTGCGGGCCGTGACGCGGTTGATGGCAAGCCCGTCGACGCCGTACGTCTCGACGCCGTGCGACGACGTCCCCGACACGTACACCTGGTCGATGCTGATGTCGCGGGAGCGGACGGAGCGGTCGCCGTGGTTGTCGATGCGCACGCCCAGGCCGCCGGACAGCCGCAGCTGGATGTCGCCGAGGACGACGTTCTCGACGTTCCGCATGAAGATCCCGTAGAGCGGGGAGCCGGTGACGTTCAGGTGGCGCACCTCGATGTCGCGCACGCCGCGGGCGTAGATCGGCGCCTGGTCGCCGGAGCCGGAGCCGGTGACGTCGATGGTGCCGCACACGTCGATCCCGGTGTGGTCGCGCAGCGAGATCCGCGACCCGGCGCTGATCGAGCCGCTGCCGCGCACCACCACCCACTCCTTGGCGGTGCGGCCCGCCGTCAGGCTGTCGATCGCCGCCTGCACGGCGGCCCGCATGTCGCCGCCGCTGTAGACGGTGCGCGAGCCGTTGCGGGCGGTCCAGGTGCCGCCGCTCTGCACCGCCTCGGCGTGGTAGGTCGGAAGGTCGCCGCAGGCGGCGGCCGCGGGAGGCGCCGAAACCCCGATCGTCAGGCCCGAGGCGGCGAGCGATGCCGCCGCGAGGACGGCGACGCGGGCGCGCCGGCGGGTGCGCCGGCCGGGTGAGGTGGTCATGGGCCCTCCTGGGCGTCGACGGGATTAGGAAAGCGTTTTCCGCTCTTCGTGTGGTAGCCCGGTCGCTCCGCGGCGGTCAATCCCGCCTTTCACGCTTTCCTCGGCTGCCCGGGGCGGTCCGGGGCGAATCGCTCACCGGTTGCCGGATGCGCGCATAACGTCCCGATGTCGGAGCATGCCCTCAGGATGTGCTCGGCGCGCGTGCGGAGGACGGCGGCAGGACCGCCGCCGTCCGGAGGGCCTTGTCCGGCGGCTTCTCTGGGCGGCGCGTCCGGCCGGACCGGCGACTGGACCGCGGCAGGATGGGGCCGCCGAGTTAGGTTAGACGGCAACGGTTGGTTCGACCGACTGGGAGAAAAGTCACGATGACCTCTCCTGCGACGGCCCGGAGCGGGCCCGGCACGGTGCGGCGCCGTCCGGGCGGCGGCGCCCGGGCCTGCCCGTTCGTCGGCTCGCCGGGCGCGTCCGCGCCGTCCGGCGCCGCCCGCGGCCCCTGACGTCCCCGCGGTCTCCGGTTTGCTGTGCACCGCTCGCCGGAGATGGCACGCTGGGAAACGCGAACATCGGCCAAGGGAGAGCGACAGTGGACTTCGCGGCGGAGGAGCAGGCCGTCGGCCTGCGGCGGGCCGGGCCCACGGTGCTGCGGATGGTGGTCGGCGCGCGGCTGCGCAAACTCCGCGAGGCCTCCGGGATATCGGCCGACCAGGCGGGTTACGAGATCCGCGGATCCGCCTCCAAGATCAGCCGGATGGAGCTGGGCCGCGTCGGCTTCAAGGAGCGCGACGTGGCGGACCTGCTCACCCTCTACGGCGTCACCGACCCGGACGAGCGCGAGGCGCTGGTGGAGCTGGCGCGGGCGGCCTCGGTGCCGGGATGGTGGCAGCGCTACCACGACATCGTCCCGCCCTGGTTCGAGCCCTACCTGGGGCTGGAGCAGGGCGCCAGCGTCATCCGCTGCTACGAGGTGCAGGTCGTCCCCGCGCTGCTGCAGACCGAGGACTACGCGCGCGCCGTGATCAGGCTCACCCACCCCCGCGCGTCCGAGGAGGAGATCGAACGGCGCGTCGCGCTGCGCCGCGAGCGGCAGCGCATCCTCACCCGCGACGACCCGGCGCGGTTGTGGGCGGTGCTCGACGAGGCCGTGCTGCGCCGCCCGTTCGGCGGCCGCGAGGTCATGCGGGACCAGCTGCGGCACCTGATCGACGTGTGCGCGCTGCGCAACGTCACCGTGCAGGTGCTGCCGTTCGGCGCGGGCGGGCACGGCGCGCTCGGCGGGCCGATCACGCTGCTGCGGTTCGAGGAGGCCGATCTGCCCGACGTCGTCTACCTCGAGCAGCTCACCACCGCGCACTACCCGGACCGGCGCGCCGACGTCGACCATTACACCGACATCATGAACCGCCTGGTCGTGGACGCCGATTCGCCGCCCAAGAGCCTCGACACGCTGCGGCGGCTGCTCGCCGAGGACTGACGGCGCGGGGCCGCCCGGACGCGGTAGGCCACGGCGGACGGCACGCCGTCCCCCGGCCGTGCCGCCGTGACCCGCTCCCCCCCGCTTGCCGCGGAGCCGTTCCCCGACGTCAGGGGCGGCAGCCGTCCGGGGTTGCCGCCCCGCCCCCCAATGCGCCGCGGGAACGCTCCGTTGGTGCGAAGAAACTAGCCGTGATGGGCGCCGCGGGTTCGCGGGTCCGGGGCGGCAGTCGACGAGCGGTCGCCCGGATGCGACGAGCGGTCGAAGTCGCGGGCGTTCCGCCGGAAACGCGCGAATTGGGTGGTAGGAAGGGGCGGCAGAAGGGACCGGCAGGGGAGGGCAGGGCATGAAGGGCTTCTTCGCCGGCCGCACGCTGGCGGACCTCGGGCGGGACCTGCGGGCGGGCCGGACGAGCGCCGCCGCGCTGCTGGAGCGGGCGCTGGAGTCGATCGACCCGGACCTGAACGCGTTCGCCGCCGTCGACGCCGAGGGCGCCGCCGCGGCGGCCCGGCGCGCCGACGAGGAGCTGGCGGCGGGGGCGGACCGCGGCGCGCTGCACGGCGTCCCGGTCGCGGTCAAGGACGTCATCGACGTCGCCGGCCTGCCCACCGGCATGGGCTCGGCGCACTTCGCGGGGCACGTGGCCGCCGAGGACGCGGCGTGCGTGCGGCTCCTGCGGGAGGCGGGCGCGGTGATCGTCGGCAAGACGACGACGCACGAGTTCGCCTACGGCGCGAGCGGGGACGTGTCGGCGACCGGCCCGTCGCGCAATCCGCACGACCCGGCCCGGGCGTCGGGCGGCTCCAGCGGAGGCAGCGCGGTCGCCGTCGCGGCGGGGATGGTGCCGCTGGCGCTGGGCACCGACACCGGCGGCTCGGTGCGCATCCCCGCCGCCCTGTGCGGGATCGCCGGGTTCAAGCCCGCCTTCGGGACGTTCCCCGTCGACGGCGTCTTCCCGCTGGCCCCCTCGTTCGACCACGTGGGCGTGCTCGCGGCGACGGCCGCGGACTGCCGCACGGCGTACCGGGCGCTGACCGGTTCGGCCGAGCCGCCCGCGCCGCGCGAGGTGCGCATGGCCTGGGTCGACGGCATGGTGCCGATGGACGCGCAGGTCGAGGAGGCGGTGCGCGCGTCGTTCCCGGACCTGCCCGTCGAGCGCGTCGACCTGCGCGCGGCGCGGCGCGTGTTCGCCGCGATCCAGGACGCGGAGGCCTACGACGTGCACGCCGACCGGGTGGAACGCGCCGCGGACCTGTACCAGCCGCCGACGCTCGACCGGCTGCGCCGGGCCGGGCGCACGCCGGGCTGGCGCTACGTGCGGGCCGTGCGGGAACGCGAGGACTTCACCCGCGCCGTCGCCGACCTGCTCGGCCGCTACGACGTGCTGGTGCTGCCCACGGTCCCGCTCACCGCGCCGCTCATCGGGCAGCGCGACAGCGACCTGGGGCCGCTGCAGCCCGCGCTGGTGTCCCTGACGTGCCCGTGGAACGTGGCCGGGGTGCCCGCGCTGAGCATCCCGGCGGGGTTCGTGCGCGGCCTGCCCGTCGGCGCGCAGCTCGTCGGGCGGGCCGGGGCCGAGCACGTGCTGTTCGCCGCGGCGGAGCGCTGCGCGGCGTCCCGGGGCTGACCGCGCCGCGGAGCCCGCTCACAGGTAGAGGCCGAACAGCTCCTCGGGGTTGTCGAAGATCTGCGGCATGTCCTCGGCGGTGAGGGTGACCAGCTCCTTCTTGCCGGGCGGCTTCCCGTTCGGCGCCGCCTTCCCGTTCGGCGCGGCCTTCCCGGCGGGGGAGGTCCCGTCGGACTCCGGGGAGACGCGGGCGGCCAGACGCTGCGCCTGGTTCGCGACGGCCAGGTCGAGCAGGTTGCGCATCAGGCGGCCGTTGCCGAAGGACGGCCCGCGCGGGGCGCGCCGCAGCATGGCCCGCAGCCGGTCGGCCACGTCCGGCGCCAGGCGGAACCCGTCGGCGGCGGCGAGCTGCTCGAACACCGCGACCAGCTCGTCGTCGGTGTAGTCGGGGAAGTGCAGCTGCTTGGGGAAGCGCGAGTCCAGGCCCGGGTTGGCGGCCAGGAACTCGGCCATCTCCCGCTCGTAGCCGGCGACGATCACGATGAGGTCGTCGCGGTGGTCCTCCATCAGCTTGACCAGCTCGGCGATGGCCTCGTGGCCGTAGTCCCCGCGCATCGGCGACTGGGTGAGGGTGTAGGCCTCGTCGATGAACAGCACGCCGCCGAGCGCCCGCTCGACCAGGCGGCGGGTGCGCGGCGCGGTCTGCCCGATGTACTCGCCGACCAGGTGCGCGCGGGACGCCTCCACCAGGTGCCCCGACGACAGCACGCCGAGCTGCTTGTAGATGCGGCCGAGCAGCCGCGCCACCATCGTCTTGCCGGTGCCGGGGTTGCCGGTGAACACCATGTGCCGGGTCGGCGGGGTCACCGACAGCCCGGACGCGCTGCGCAGCTGCTCGGCGCGGGTGCTCGCGACCAGCAGCGCGATCTCCTGCTTGACGTTCTCCAGCCCGACCAGGCCGTTCAGCTCGGCCAGCGCGTCCCCGGCGCCGGGCGCGGTGTCCAGGGTGCGCGGGATGTCCTTGCGCCGCACCACCAGCTCCTCGTCCGGGCCGGTGCGGGCCCGCACGGACGCGACGACCAGGTCCGCCAGGTGCGGGGCGAGACGGGCGTTGCGCAGCGTCTGCATGGGCGGCGTCGCGGCCAGCAGTTGGCCCGCCGCGGTCAGCGCCTGCCGGGTGGCGCGCGCCCCGTGCCGCCGCAGCGCCCGACGGAACAGCTCGGCGTGCCCTTCGGGGGTGAACGGGCGGGTGCGGGCGACGCGGAAGCGCTGCAGCAGCGCCGGGTTGACCTCCCGCACGCGCTCGTCGCCGTCCTCGTCGCACAGCGCGACCACGTTGACGTCGGGGTGGACCGCGAGCAGCCGGTGCAGCTCCTCGGTCAGCGCCTCGCCGTTGCCCGGGTCGAGGGCGATGTCGTCCAGGCCCTCGATGACCAGCAGCCGCTCCCACGCGCAGTCGCGGACGTCGGCGTGCAGCTTGGCGACCGCGTCCGCCAGCCGCTGCCCGGCGAGCAGGTTGTCGGTGATCCACAGCGGCTCGCGGCCCAGCCGCAGGATGCGGGCGACCTCCTGGGCGGCGTCGCGCTTGCCGGTGCCGTCCGGCCCGGCCAGCAGCAGCCGCACGGGCGCGCGCTCGCGGCCGATCTCCGCCAGGACGGCCGACACCTCCGGCTGCCCGACGAGGGTGTCGACGACGGTCTCGCCGCCGTCGCCGTCCCCGGACGGCCGCGCGTCGGCCTGCGCGTCCTCGCGGGCGGCCCGCGCCTCGGCCTTGAACCGGGAGACCAGCGGGTTGACGACGCGGCGGCGCGGCGCGAACAGCCGCCGCAGGTCCGTCTGGAACTGCCCGACCGGGATCCACTCGGGCTTGGGGAACCACGGGTCGCCGGGCAGGCCCTGCAGGGTCGCCACGAACCGCATGGCCATGTCCAGCCAGGCGCGGCAGGCGTCGGCGGCGCCCGCGACCAGCGCCCGCACCAGCCACGCGCGGGTCTCCTCCTGCCACGGGCCCGGTTTGAACCCGCGCTGCTCGGCGGGGAAGCGGGCGGCGATCTCGCCGTAGAGGTCCTCGCCGAGCGCGACGGCCAGCTCGCCGGGCACCTGCTCGATGCTGCCCTGCAGCATCAGGTGGATGAGGTGCACCTCGACGGACTCGTCGCGCGGCGCCGCCGCGAGCAGCGCCTCGTGCGCCGCGAGCAGCCCCGCGCACACCCACTCCAGGTAGCCGACCGGCCCCAGCAGCTCGGGGACGGCCGCCAGGACGTCGTCGTCGGCGTGCGCGTTCCAGTTCTCCCGGAGCTCCATCTTCGGCAGGTTGACCTCGCACGGGGGCGGGTCGTCGTACAGGCGCAGCAGCGCGGTGCGCCGCCGCTCCAGCGGCTCGATGCCCTCGAGCACGGTCAGGCACTCGCGGGCCAGCTCGATCGCCAGCGCGCGGTCCGGCGCCTCGACGAGCCAGTCCACCGGGGGACGCCAGCGGCCGCCGGGGGCGTCCCAGCGCGTCATCCGGGTGCTGAGCGGGCCGGGGTTGACCATGTGGCGGCGCAGCAGCCGCTCCGGCAGCTGCGACCACGACCCGCCCTTGATCGCGCCGCCGCCGGGCAGGAACGCCAGGATGCCGAAGATCTCCGCGACCACGAGCGGCGCGGGCAGGGTCAGCAGCTTGTGCTCGTCGGTGGTCAGGTCCGCGCAGCGCGGATCGCGTGCCAGCGCGTCGATCCGGGCCCCGATCTCCTCGAACAGCCCGTCGGGCACCCGCCACGGGCCGTAGGCGTAGACGTCGAGGACCGGCTCGTCGGTGAGCAGTAGCTCCAGGTGCTCCGGCAGCCGCAACGCACACTCCCCAATAGTGATCAAACCGGGTAACAGCCTACGTTTTCCGGATGTGTGGGAACGTCGTTAAGCGGTGACGTTTCGGAGTCGACGTTTCGGAGTCGACGTTTCGGAGGCGACGTCCGGGGCCGGCCGGGGCCGGGGCTTTCAGCGCCGGCGTTCCACGGCGGCCTCGACCCAGCGGGCGGCCCGCAGGGCCTGCTCGCGCAGCTCGCCGCTCGTCCTGCCGCCCGCCTCGTACTCGATCTCGGCGGTGAGGTTGGCGACGCGGTAGACGACGGTGGCGCGCCGCTCCTCCGGCCGGTCCTCCACGAGGAACGCCTCGTCCCCCAGCCCGGAGACGTCGCGGAAGGCGTGCTCCGGGTCGGGGGTCCGCGGCGGCTGGGCGCTGTCGCGTTCGTTCCGGTAGCGGGTGCGCGCGGCGGCGACGGTCCGGTCGGCGACCAGGGTGACGCGCAGGTTCGGCGCGCCGCGGGCGCTCGACCCCACGTCGCTCCACCGGCACTCCGACCTCGGCAGGCCGGTCGAATGCTCGGGCGAGGAGTCGGCTTGGGCGGAGAAGCCGGGCACCAGCCGCGCCGCCTGGTCGGCGCTGATCGTCCCGCACGCGGACGGGGGCGCGGTGAAGCGGACCGGTTCGGACGAGGCCGCGCCGGCCGACCTCGACGGGCCCGGCGAGCGGGTCCTCTCCCGCGACTGCACGCGTTCCTGCGCGTGGAGCACCACCGCGATCGTGATCCCCACGGCGGCCGCGGTCACCGCCGCCCCGGTCGCCAGCGGCAGGAGCAGGCCCCGGCCGCGCCGCCGCCGGGCGCCGGACGGCACGGCCGGCCCCGACGGTCCAGAGGGCACGGCCGGCCCCGACGGCCCAGAAGGCACGGTCGGCCCTGCCGACACGGGCGGCCCGGACGGCGCCGCGGTCGGCACGGTCGGCAGAGGCCGCGGCGGAACGGTCCGGAACTCGGCCGGGAGGGGCGGCGGGGCCCCGCCGGACGCCACGGCCCGCAGCGCGTCCTCGGCGTCGGCGGCCGGCAGCCGCGCGGCCGGGTCCTTCACCAGCAGACCCATGATCACCGGCGTGAGCGGGCCGGCGGCGCGCGGCGGCGCCGGCTCCTCGGTGAGCACCGCCGCCAGCGTCCCCATCAGCGTGGCGCGGGCGAACGGCGGCCGCCCCTCCACCAGCGCGTACAGCGTCGCGCCCAGCGACCACAGGTCCGACTCCGGCCCGCCGCGCTCGTGCCGGGCCCGCTCGGGCGCCATGTACGCGGGCGACCCGATCAGCGAGCCCTCCCGGGTGAGCGTGGCGTCGCCCTCCAGCGCGGCGATGCCGAAGTCGGTGAGCACGGCGCGGCCGTCGTCGCGCAGGAAGACGTTGGCGGGCTTGACGTCCCGGTGCTGGACGCCCCGCTCGTGCGCCGCGCGCAGGGCCCGCAGCACGTCCAGGCCCACCCGCGCGGCCTGGTCGGGCGGCAGCGCACCCCGGTCGGCCAGGACGGCGTCCAGGGAGCGGCCGGGCAGCAGGTCCATGACGATGCACGGGCGGCCCTCGTCCATGACCACGTCGTGCACCGTGACGATCGACTCGTGGTCGAGCGCGGCGGCGGCGCGGGCCTCGCGGATGGCGCGCCACGCGGCGTGCTCGCGCTGGGCGGCGTCCAGGTGGCCGGGCAGCAGCAGCTCCTTGACCGCGACCTCCCGGCCGAGCTCCTCGTCGCGGGCCCGCCACACCACCCCCATGGCGCCCTGGCCGAGCCGCTCCACCAGCCGATACCGGCCGGCCAGCACCCGCGCGCCCGTCATGCGCGGCTCCGGAGGGACGCGGCGGCCCAGCGCGCCGCCTGCACCGCGTCGTCGAGCCCGCCGGTGCCGCGCCGGTGGGACACCTGGACCTCCACGACGGCCCTGCCCTGCCGGAACACGACGAAGACCTTGTCCATGGCCGCGCTCGTCCCGGTGTAGGTGTAGGTGAACGCCTCATCGCCCACCCCGCGCAGCGTCGACGCGGGGGACTTGCGCGCCCGCACGCGGCGCGCCCCGATCTCGTCCCAGCCCCACACCACCAGGTCCGAGCCCTTGGCGTTCTGGTTGCGCTGGCTGACGAACCTGGTGTGCGCCTCCTCCTCCGAGGACGGCCCGGGGTCGCCCGCCAGCCGGATGACGTCGCCGATGCTGATCCCGCGGTCCTGGATCGCCCAGATGCAGGTGCCGTCGTCCATCTTGCTCCGGTACGGCTCGCCGCCAGGGAGCAGTCGGCGGACCTGCGCCTTGGTGAGCGTGGTGCAGTAGTCGAAGGACGCGGTGGCGGTCGGGGACGGGGAGGGCGCCGTGGTGTGCGGAGCCGCCTGCGCGGCCGGGCTTCCGGCCGCCCGGGCCGTGGGACCGGGCCCTGGGTCGTCCGCCTCCAGCAGGCCGGACGCGACGCCGGCAGCGATCGCCGCCGCGCTCGCGACGCCGACGGCGACGACGGGCCAGATCCGCCGGCGCCGTGCCGGCGGCGTTCCCGGATGCGTCGCGGCGGTCGCCGCCGCGCCCGGCGGCGCCGGGGCGGGCAGCCCGGACGGCCTGCCCTCGGCCACGTTGCGCAGCACCTGCCGCACGACGTCCGCCGGAGGCCGGTCGTCGGGGTCCTTGCGCAGCAGGTACCACAGCAGCGGCCCCAGCGAGCCCGCCCGGCGCGGAGGCGGCGGCTCCTCCGACAGCACCGCGCCCAGCGCGGCCATCGGGCTGTCGCGCTCGAACGGCGGGCGTCCCTCCACGGCCGCGTAGAGGGTGGCGCCCAGCGACCACAGGTCGGACTCCGGCCCCGCCGGCTCCTCCCGCAGCCGCTCGGGCGCGATGAAGCCCGGAGACCCGATCACCGTGCCGGTGCTGGTCAGCGACGGGTCGCCCTCGAGCGCGGCGATGCCGAAGTCGGTCAGCACCGCCCGCTCGCCGCCCCGGTCGAGCAGCACGTTGCCGGGCTTGACGTCGCGGTGCAGCACGCCGCGCGCGTGCGCGGCGCACAGCCCGTCCAGCACCTGCAGCCCGATCCGGGCGACCTGGGGCGGCGTCAGGCCGCGCCGCGCCGCCTGCGCCAGCGTCTCGCCCCGGATCAGCTCCATGACGATCCACGGCCGCCCGTCCTCGACCAGCACGTCGTGCACGGTGATCACGTTCGGGTGGTCGATCAGCGCGGCGGCGCGGGCCTCGCGCCGCGCGCGTTCGCAGGCCACCCGGTGCCGGTCGGGGTCGAGCCCGTCGGGCAGCACGATCTCCTTGACCGCGACCTCGCGCCGCAGCGTCTCGTCCGTCGCCGTCCACACCGACCCCGCGCCGCCGCCGCCGAGACGAGAGATCAGGCGATACCGCCCGGCGAGCACACGATCAGGCATAGCCCGACCGTACCGGGTCGGCGCGGCGGTTTTCCCCGCAAACCCCGGCGCGGCGCGCGCGGCGGCCGGGCCGATGCGGCCGAACCAATGCGGCCGAACCAATGCGGCCGAAGCAATGCGGCCGAACCAATGCGGCCGAACCGATGCGGCTACGCGCCCGCGTGCACCACCCGCTGCCGCGGACGGCGCAGCGCCTCCACCGCCAGGCGCGCGGACGTGCCGATGACCGCGTCAGCCTGCGGCAGCACCGCGGCCGGCAGCGGCGACCGGGTGAACACCGCCACGGCGTAGCGGCCGCCGTCGGGGTACTCCACGACGCCGATCTCGTTGCGGATCGTGGGCAGCGTCCCGGTCTTGCCGCTGACGCGCACGTCGTCGTAGGGGAACCCGGACGACAGCCGGTGCGGCCACACCTGCAGGCCGAAGAACCGTCTCATCTGCGCGCACTCGGCGGGCGGGGCGGCCTCGTCCCGCCAGATCATCGCCATGAGCCGGGCCATCTCGCGGGGCGTGCTGCGGCTGGTGCGCATCGGGTCCAGCGCGCGCAGCCGCTCCAGCACGCCCGGCTCGGCCAGCCGCGCCCACAGCTCGCCCAGGTCGCGCACGCCGCCGTCCGCCAGCATGGCCTCGTGCAGGTCGCGGCCGGTGCCGACGACGCGGGTGGCGCGCAGCCCCAGCTCGGCGACCGTCGCGTCGATCGCGTCCAGCCCGACCGCGGCGAACAGCGCGTCGGCCGCGGCGTTGTCGCTGATGGTGATCATCATGCAGGCGAGATCGCGCAGCGACATGCGCACTTCGTCCTGCAGCGCGGACACGCCCGTCGGGCCGGCGCAGCGGTCCTCGGGACGCAGCGTGACCTGCGCGGCGGGGTCGAGGCGTCCGGCGGCGACGTGCCGGAAGAACGTCACCAGCAGCGGCACCTTGAACACCGACGCCAGCACCACCGGCTCGTCCGAGCGCAGACCGATCTCCCGCCCGGAGTCCACGTCGAGGGCGTGCAGGTACCCGGTGACGCCGGCGTCCCGGAACGCCGCCTCGATCCGCTCCACGTCCCCGTCCATGCGCTCCTTCGCTCGTCCCCGGCCCGCCCGTGCGGCGCCCTTGCCGCGCTCCGGCCCGCTCATGCCAGGAACCCCGAGGCCGGACGGGGCACGACGCGGCGCGGCGGCGCGGACGGCAGCGGCGTCATCCCGGCCTTCGCGCACAGCACGGCGGTGGCGGCGGAGGTGAACTCCGACACCGCGTGCTCGCGTTCGCTGTCGCGGCGCCACGCGCACGACACGCGCAGCAGCAGCGGCTCGCCCACGAGCGGCAGCCACGTGACCCCGGACGCGTCCGGGGGACGCGGCGTCAGCGCCACCGCCGACCCCGCCAGCACCAGCCCGACGGCGAACTGCGGCTGCCGGGCCTCGTGCACGGCGGGCGGGTCGTACCCGTGGCGGCGGCAGGCCGCCAGCAGCTCGTCGTACGGGCCGGGCGACTCCTCGCGCGGGAACAGCGCCAGGTCGCGTCCGGCGAGGTCGGCCAGGTGCACCTCGGGCGCGGCGGCCAGCGGGTCGCCGGACGGCAGCAGCACCCCGACCGGCTGCCCGAGCATCGGCCCGAGGCACAGGTCGCGCACCTCGCACGGATGGCGGACGACCCCGACGTCCAGCGCGCCCTCGGCCAGCGCCCGGATCTGCTCGGCGGTGCCGATCTCGCGCAGGTCCAGCCGCACCTCGGGGCAGCGCTCCCGGAACTCGGCGATCAGCGCGGCCACGACGGCGCCGGTCAGGTCGGCGGCCACGCCCGCGCGCAGCGCGCCGAGCTCCCCGCGGCGGGCGCGGTCGGCCAGGGAGCGGATGCGGTCCACGCGGGCGAGGATCTCACGGGCCTCGTCCAGCAGCAGCCGTCCGGGGACGGTCAGCTCGACGCGGCGGCTGGACCGCTCGAACAGCCGCACCCCGAGCTCCCGTTCGAGCCGCTGGATGCGCTGGCTGAGCGGCGGCTGCGCCATCCCCAACCGCTCCGCGGCCCGGCCGAAATGCAGTTCTTCGGCCACCGCGACGAAGCACTGCAGATGGGCCACGAGGTTCACGAGCAGCGATCATATCGATTCGGCTATGGCTGCGACACCCATATCGATCTTGGACTTTTCGCTGGTCGGATGGTGTGCTGTCGGGGCAGCGACACGAACAGGGGAGGAGCGATGCGCCGATCTCGCGGGGTCGTGGCGGTCGCGCTGATCGCGGCCGCGGCCCTGGTCGCGGGGGTGGCGGTGTGGGTGCTGCGCGCCGACGAGGGCCCGCGCGACACCGCCGAACGCTTCCTGGCCGCCTGGGAACGCGGCGACCTGGACGCGATGCGGAGGCTGACCGCCGATCCGCCCGCCGACTTCCGCGAGCGGTTCGCCCGGATGCGCGACGACCTCGGCCTCGTCCGGCAGCGGTACCGGGTGACGGCGATCGGCGACCCGGAGGACGGCGCGGCGAGCGGCTCGTTCCGGGCGGAGCTGACGCTGGCGGGCGGCCGCGTCTGGACGTACACCGGGACGCTGCCGTTCACCAAGCGCGACGACGCCTGGCTCGTGGCGTGGTCGCCGCGGGTCGTCCACCCGATGCTGCGCGAGGGGCAGCGGTTGCGCGCCGCCCGGGTCTGGCCGGACCGGGCCGCCGTGCAGGCCGCCGACGGCAGCGACCTGGACGCCGTGCCGTCCGGCTCGGTGCAGCAGATCGTCGGCTCGCTCGGCAAGATCGACGCCAAGACCGCCCGCGAACTGGGCCCCCCGTACCGCGCGGGCGACCTGGCGGGCGTCGACGGCCTGCAGCGCCAGTACGAGAAGCGGCTGGCCGGCACCCCGGCGCTGGCCGTGCAGATCGTCGACGCCGACGGCGAGGCCGTGCGGACGCTGCACCGGTTCGGCGGCGCCCCCGGCACGCCGCTGCGCACCACCATCGACCCGAAGGCGCAGCGCGCCGCCAGCCGGGCCCTCGCCGACGTCGACAAGACCGCCTCGCTGGTGGCGGTGCGCGCCTCCACCGGCGAGATCCTGGCCGTGGCCAACAAGCCCGGCGGCTACAACCGGGCGCTGATGGGCCGCTACCCGCCCGGCTCGACGTTCAAGGTCGTCACCGCGGCCGCGCTGGTCGCCGACGGGCTGAGCGTCACCAGCCCGGTCGCCTGCCCGGCCACCACCGACGTCGGCGGCCGCACGTTCAAGAACTACCGGCACGAGGACTTCGGGACGGTGCCGTTCCGCGAGGCGTTCGCGCACTCGTGCAACACCACGTTCGCGCGGCTGGCCGTGGACCGGCTCGGGCCGCGGCGGCTCGCGCAGGTCGCCGAGCAGTTCGGGTTCAACGCGCCCATCATCGGCGGGCTGCCCGCGGTGCGCGCCTCCTTCCCGGCGGTCAAGGACGACACCGCGTTCGCCGCCGCCTCCTTCGGACAGGGCGAGGTGCTGACCAGCCCGCTCAACATGGCGAGCGTGGCGGCCGCCGCGGCGAGCGGCACCTGGCGCTCGCCGCGGCTGGTGGACGCGGCCCTGGCGTCCCAGGCGCTGGACGCGGGCGGCCGCCGGCCCGAGCCGGCGCACCGGCTGGAGCCGAAGGTGCGGACCGCGCTGCGCACCCTGATGCCCGCGGTGGTCAGCGAGGGCACCGCCAAGGACGTCGACTTCCCGCCGGGGACGGCGGGCAAGACCGGGACGGCCGAGTTCGGCTCCGGCGAGAACCCGCCGACCCACGCCTGGTTCATCGGCTACCGGGGCGACCTGGCCTTCGCGGTGATCGTCGAGGACGGCGGGACCGGCGCCGAGGCGGCCGCGCCCATCGCGGCGGCGTTCCTGCGCGCCGCCGCGTGACCCGTCGGGCGGCCTGTGATGCGACCCGTCACGCGACCCGTCACGCGACACGTCACGCGCTCCGCCGCGGGCCACGCGGCGGTGGCGAGCGCCAGCACGCCCAGCCCGGCCAGCGCGGCCGCCGCCCCGGCGGGCCCCGCGTCGAACAGACGGCCCACGACCAGGCCGCCGACGAACGCGACCACGCCCGACACGAACGCCATCACCCCGTAGTAGGCGCCGACCTGCGAAAGCGGGGCATGCCGCGTGACGTTCTGGAACACCGCGGGCTCCAGCAGCCCGTTCGCGAAGCCGTGCAGCACCGCCACGCCCATCAAGGCGCCCAGGGACGCGGCGCCCCGCTCCTCCAGGGGGATCAGCAGCAGGTACCCGGCGCCCGAGGAGGCCAGGCTCACGGGCAGCGCCCAGCCGCGTCCGGCGCGCACGACGCCGCGACGGCCGGTCGCCGCGCACCACGGCTGGACGGCGGCCGACACCGCCGCCGACACGCAGAAGTACAGCGTCGTGACCCCAGCCTCGAACCCCTTGAGCGGGACCACCGCCATCGCTTCGGTCGGCAGCAGCGTCGTGGGCGCGGCCAGCAAGGTGAACCGCAGATAGGCCCGGTCGCGCAGCACCGCCCGGCACGAACGCCACACCCCTGCCGGACGCGTGCCCGCCGCCCCGTCCGCGGGCGTGCGCGCGGGCCGCGGCAGCAGCGCGAACGTCGCGGCGGACGCCGCCCACGCCGCCGCGGCGGCGCCGCACAGCAGCCCGAATCCGCCCGCCAGGACGCCGAGCACGTCGTCCGCCAGCAGCATCAGCCCCACCGGAGGGCCGGCGACGGCCGCGACCTGCCCGGCCACGATGTAGGCGCCGAAGACGTGCGAACGGTGCCGCGTGCGCAGCCCGGCCATCAGCGAACGCGTCGCGGGTTGCAGCAGCGCGCCGCCCGTGCCCAGCAGCACGGCCGCGACGAACAGCCCGGGCAGGCCGCCCGCGACGCCGAGCGCGGCGAACCCCGCCGTCCGCAGCAGGCACGCGATGATCCCGGCCCGGGCCGCGCCGACGCGGTCGACGACCGGACCGGCCGGCAGGTACAGCGCGTACTGGACGCCGACGCGCACGCCCAGCACGAGCGCGATCGTCCCGGCGGCCAGCCCGGCGTCGTCGCGCAGGTGCGCCACGACGTGCGCCATCACCGCGTAGAACCCGAGCCCGGCCGCCAGGAAGCCGACCACGAGCACGACGACCGCCCGCCGGTCGCCGGAGGCGGACGGCGGGCGGTCGCAGGCGGAGACGGTCAAGACGTCGCGCCCAGGCCGCGGGCCAGGATGGACGCGGTCTGCGCGATGACACCGTCGTCGATCTCGGGGTGCCGGCCGTCGCGGTGGGTGTAGACCGCGAAGATCAGCGGCGCGCCGGACGGCCGCCAGGCGACCGCGATGTCACTGGCGGTGGCGTACGTGCCGCCGCCGGTCCCCGTCTTGTTGCCGACCGTCCAGTCGTCCGGCAGCCCGGCGCGGATGCGCGTGCCGCCGGTCGTGGTGGCCTTCAGCCATTCGTTCAGCTGCCGCCGGTCCTCGGGCACCAGCGCGTCGCCGGTGGTGAGCTTGGCGAGGTCGCGGGCCATGAACGCGGGCATGATGGTGTTGCTCTTCTGGCCGGGCTCCCATTCGTTGAGCTCGGGCTCGTAGGTGTCCAGCCGTCCGACCGGGTCGCCCAGCGACCGGTAGTACCGCGTCAGCCCCTTCGGCCCGCCGATCTGCTTGAGCAGCACGTTGGCGGCCCCGTTGTCGCTGACGGTGATGGTCGCGTGGCACAGCTCCGCCGTGGTCAGCCCGTTCTCGATGTTCTCCGGAAGGCTGGTGACCGGGGCGTGCCCCGCCTTCTTCGCCTCCTCCGCCGTCCAGTAATGCCTCCGCTCCATCAGGCCGGGATCGGCCGTGCGCGCCTTGTGCAGGATCGCGCCGCACAGGACGGCCTTGAAGGTGGAGTTGCTGGGGAAGCGCTCGTGCGTCCGGTGACCGACGGTCCGGCCGGTGCCGGTGTCGATGGCGAACGCCCCGATCCGCCCGTGGTAGGACGCCTCCAGCTCGCGCAGCCGCCGGGTGACCTCGGCCTGCCCGGTCGCCGCCGGCGTTTGCGCGGACGCGGCGCCGCGGACGGCCGCCCTGGTCTGCGCCTCGCCGTCGGTCGCGCCGCAGGCCGTCCCCCCGAAGACCAGGGACGCCGCCAGCGCCGCCGCGCCGAGCCGCCGCCATGGCCGTCGGCGGCGCTCGTCGTCGCGGTCCCTCTCGCCCATGCTCGGATCCCTCGCTCTGCTCTCGGTCGACGCTCTCGGTCGACGCTCTCGGTCAACAATGTCCGACGAGGGAAGAAGACCAGAAGCGGAGCGTCCGAGTCCAATATTGATATGGCCGCCGCAACGATCTAGAAATCGATATCGATGCCGGTCAAAGCCATTGATCGGCAGCCGGATGCGCACGAGATCTTTTTCTGGCCGGATGCCGCCCGCGCGGCCGGACGCCTGCCGCGGGACGCGGGGACGGTCAGCGGCGGGGCGGCGGGGCGGTCGAGGCGCGGACGACGAGCTCCCCGGGGAGGGAGCGCGGCCCGGGGCGGCGGCCGTCCAGCAGTTCCAGCAGCGCCGCCATGCCCTCGGCGCCGAGCCGCCGGGCGGGCAGCCGCACCGTCGTCAGCTCCGGCTCCAACGCGGTGGCCAGCACGTCGTCGTCGAACCCCGTGACCGACAGGTCGCCCGGGATGTCCAGGCCGCGCGCCCGCGCGGCCTTGTAGGCGCCCGCCGCCATCAGGTCGTCGTCGCACACCAGCACGGTGGGCCGGTCCGGAAGGTCCAGCAGCCGTCCGGCCGCCTCCTTGGCCGCGCCCGCGTCGATCGCCGCCGTCGTCCGGACGAGCGCGCCGCCCGGCAGCGCGTCCACGGCCGCGGCCAGCGCGCCGCCGCGCTCCCGGAACGTCCACTGGTCCACGGCGGCGGCTACGTGCCCGAAGCGGCGGTGCCCCAGCCCGCCCAGGTGCGCGACCAAGGCCCGCATGCCGTCGGCCACGGCGAAGTCGACGGTGGGCGCCGCGCCCGCCGGATCGTTGTCGAGCATCACCGCCGGGGTGTCGCTGAACTCCTCCAGCACGTCGGCGGCCAGCGCGGTGGCCAGCACGCCGTCGATGGCCTCCCGGGGCGAGGCGAAGGGGCCGGCGTGGCCGGGGGACCACGGGTCGCCGGGCCACGCCCCGTCCGGCCAGGGGTACACCACGACGCGGAAGCCGTGCCGCGCGGCGACCTCGGCGGCGCCGGTGTAGACGTCGCCGAAGAAGGGATTGCTGAGCGTCGGCACCACGAGCAGCACCGTGCGGGTCGTGCCGAGCCGCAGGTTCCGCGCGGCCAGGTTGGGACGGTAGCCGAGCCGCTCGGCCGCGCGCCGCACCGCGCCCGCGGTGGCGGGGGAGACGCGGCCGGGCCATTTCCCGCCCAGGACGAGAGAGACGGTCGACTGCGAGACCCCGGCCGCCTGGGCGACGTCCCTGCTGGTGGGGCGCCTGGTCGTGGGCACAGCGCCTCCTCGCCGTCGGCTTTCGGTCGGCCCGATCCGCCCGCCGCGGCGGACCGCAGTGGAAACAGGCTAGAGCGGACGCGGCGGGAAGTGGTACGTATGACCCTCACGTAATACGTATGACGAACCGGGAGTGGAATGCGCGCCTACGTCGGCCTCCTGCGGACGCCCTACGCCGCCCGCCTGCTCGGCGGAACCCTGCTGGGCCGCCTGCCGAACGGGATGGGCATGCTGGCGGTCGTCCTCCATGTGCGCGACGAGGGCGGCGGCTACCCGCTGGCGGGCACCCTCGCGGCGGTGTACGGCCTGTCCACGGCCGCCGGGCAGCCGGTGCTCGGCCGCGCCATGGACCGCTACGGCCAGCCCCGCGTGCTGCTGCCCGCCGCCCTGCTCGCCGCCGCCGGGTACGCGCTGCTGGCCGCCGTCGGCGCCGCGCCGCTGCCGGCCGCGGTCGCCGCGGTGGTCGTCGCGGGCTTCGCCACCCCGCCCCTGGAGGCCGGGCTGCGCGCCCTGTGGCCCGCCGTCCTGCCCGGCCCGGCGCAGGTGGAGGCCGCGTACGCGCTGGACGCCGCCGCCCAGGAGATCCTCTTCACGGTCGGGCCGCTGCTCGTGGTGGCCGCCGCCGCGGTCTCCACCGAGACCGCGCTGCTGCTCACCGGCGCGCTCGGCATCGCCGGGACCCTCGTCGTCACGCTGTCGCGGCCGTCCCGCCGCTGGCGCGGCGAGCCCCGGGCCGCCGACTGGGCGGGCCCGCTGCGCTCGACCGGCCTGCGGGTGCTGCTGCTCGCCCTGGCCTGCGCCGGCACCGCCCTCGGCGTGTACGCGGTGGCCGTGGTCGCCTACGCCGAACGCGAGGGCGACGCCGCCGCCTCCGGGCTGCTGCTCGCGGCGATGGCCGCCGGCGCCCTGGTCGGCGGCCTGGTGTACGGGGCCCGGCAGTGGCGGGGCGAGCAGCACCGGCGGCTGCCCTGGCTGATGGGCGCGCTCGCGGCCGGCTACCTGCCGCTGATGTGGGCGCCCGCGCTGCCGCTGATGACCGTGCTGGCCCTGCTCAGCGGCGTGTTCCTGGCGCCGATGCTCGCGTGCGCGTTCTCCGTCGTCGACCGGCTCGCCCCGACGGGCACCGTGACCGAGGCGTTCGCCTGGGTGGTGGCCGCGTTCGGCGTCGGCGGCTCGGCGGGCTCGGCCGTCGCCGGGGTCGGCCAGGACCTCGCCGGCGTCGCCGGCGCCTTCGCCGGGGCCGGCGTCGGCGGCCTGCTCGCGCTGACCTGCTGCCTGCTCGGCCGCCGGACGTTCGTCCCGCGCGCGTCCGGCGCCGCCCGGGCGACGACCGCCCGGGTCTGACCGATCGCCGGTCCCGCGGACGCCCCGCGCCGGGGCCTCAGATCCAGGATCTGAACCACACCCGGGCGTGCCACTCGTCGTACGGGATCACCTTGGCCGCCAGCACCGGGTAGAAGTACGCGAAGTTCGCCAGCACCACCAGCACGAACGCGCCCGCCACGGCGGCGCCGACCATGCGGCGCGTCTCCATGCGGGTCAGCACGCCGCCGATCCGGGCGGCCGCCTCCGCGTGGGCGACCCCCGCCGCCCCGTACACCCGGGGCAGGTGGCTCAGCGCGGCGGCGCGCGACGGCCGCGGCCCGATGAGCACGCCCAGCGTCAGCACGACCGCCAGCACCATGAACGGGATCATCGGGGTCGTGTAGAAGAGGAACATCGTGCGGTCGGCGAAGGCGTTGGGGAACCAGGTCACCCATCCGGCCAGGTAGCCCAGCAGGGCCGCCCCGGCCCGCCAGTCGCGCGCCACCAGCCACAGGCCCGCGGCCACCACCAGCGCGATCAGGCCGCCCCACCACAGCGCGGGGGTGCCGATGCCGAGGATCTCCCGCGAGCAGCGGACCGCCTCGCCGCAGGCGCCCTTCGGCTCGGTGTAGAAGAACGCCACCGGGCGGCGCAGGATCGGCCAGTCCCACGGCCACGACTGGTAGGGGTGCTTGGCGTCCAGGCCGTTGTGGAAGTTCCACATCTCGGCGTGGTAGTGCCACAGCTCCGGGAGGGCCTCGAACGGCCGCAGCAGCGGATTGGCGGCGACCTCGCCGCGCCCCCAGCCGCCCGGCCGGAAGATCCAGCCCCACCACGACGCCAGGTAGACGACCGCCGCGACCGCCACCAGCTGCACGAACGCGAGGGCGGACTCCAGCAGCAGCGCCCCGGCCAGCGGCCGCCGCACGCCCGCCGCGCGCCGGGCGCCGTAGTCCCAGAACACCGTCATGAGCCCGAACGCGGCGACGTAGAAGACGCCGGTCCACTTGGTGGCGCAGGCCATGCCCAGGCACAGCCCGGCCGCGATCCGCCACCCGTGGGCCAGGAACGGCCCGAACGGGGAGACCGCCTCCGCCCCGCCGCGCGCCTCGATCCGCTCGGCCAGCCGCCGGCGCGCCCGGAACCGGTCGTTCACCAGGCACGCGAACCCGGCCAGCACCCAGAACTGCACGAACACGTCGAGCAGCGCGGCCCGGCTGGTGACGAACTGCAGCCCGTCCAGCGCCAGCAGCAGCCCGGCGGCGCAGCCCAGCAGGGTCGAGCCGGTCATCCGGCGCGTCACCCGGCACAGCACGAGCACCGCCAGCGTGCCGAACAGCGCGGGCATGAACCGCCACCCGAACGGGGTGGCGCCGAACAGCCACTCCCCGACGGCGATCAGCCACTTGCCGCCGGGGGGATGCGCGACGAACGACGGCCCCTCCGCCCAGATGTGCGCGTCGGGATCGTTGATGAGGAGCTTGTCGGCGTCCTTGACGGTGCTGTGCTCCCAGCCGAACTTCAGCAGCGCGAGCGCGTCCTTGGCGTAGTACGTCTCGTCGAACACGACGGCCTTGGGGACGCTCAGCCGGTCGAACCGCAGGAAGGCGGCGAACGCGGTCACCAACAGCGGACCCAACCAGCCCAGCAGGGCGCTGCCGGGAACCGGCGGGGACAGCCGGTCGCGCAGGGTGGGCGTCCTCCGCGGTTCGTCGGCGGCCAGAGCCGGGGCCGAATCCGTCATCGCCATTCCGCCATGGTACGGGCGGGACGGTAACCCGATGACACCGTCGCAAACCCTCCGTGGCCGACGCGTCGTCCCGAGGGCGCCGCGCCGACGGGACAATGGGAGGGTGACGGGGAACGAGGCGGACGGCGCGACGGGCACCCTGCTGCTGGCCGCGGCGCCCATCGGACGGGTCGACGACGCGTCGCCGCGGCTGCGCGCCGCCCTGGCCGACGCGCAGATCATCGCGGCCGAGGACACCCGGCGGCTGCGCCGGCTCGCCGCCGACCTCGGCGTCGAGACCCGCGCCCGCGTGGTGTCGTACTACGACCAGAACGAGCGCGCCCGCGCCGCCGAGCTGCTCGCCGAGCTGCGGGCCGGACGCGACGTGCTGGTGATCACGGACGCGGGGCTGCCCGGCGTCTCCGACCCCGGCTACCGGCTGGTGCGCGCGGCGGTGGACGCGGGGGTGCCGGTCACGGTGCTGCCCGGCCCGTCCGCGGTGACCGCGGCCCTGGTGGTGTCGGGCCTGCCGACCGACCGGTTCTGCTTCGAGGGCTTCCCACCGCGCCGCCCCGGCGACCGGGCCCGGCGCCTGGCGGCGCTCGCCGAGGAGCCGCGCACCATGGTGTTCTTCGAGGCGCCGCACCGGCTGGCCGCCACGCTGGCGGCGATGGCCGAGGCGTTCGGCGCGGACCGGCCCGCCGCCGTCTGCCGCGAGCTCACCAAGACCTACGAGGAGGTGCGGCGCGGCACGCTCGGCGAACTGGCCGACTGGGCGGCGGGCGGCGTGCGCGGCGAGATCACCCTCGTCGTCGGCGGGGCGCCCGAGCCGGACGGCGCCGCCGAACCGGCCGACCTGGCCGCCGCGGTCGCCGCCCGCGAGGCCGCCGGCACGCCCCGCAAGCAGGCCATCGGCGAGGTCGCCCGGGCCGCCGGAGTGCCCCGGCGGGACGTCTACGACGCGGTCGTGGCCGCAAAGCGCGGCGCCGCCGACACGGCGGCGCCGCCCCGCCGCGGAAGCGGACACTGACCCTCTTTTGCGTGGTCGAAAGGCTGCGTTGGGGGGAATATCAGAGTCAGTGCGCCGCGGGACACGCCCGGGACGCGAGACGGCGTTCACCGGGGAGGTGGGGCCGGTGCGAGACACATGGGCCAGCCGCGAAAGCTGGGTCTACGAGTGCCTCAACTGCCTGACCACCTGGGCCGAGGAGTTCCAGGTGACCCATACCGCCGACGGCCACGGCGGCGAGGTGGTGGCGTACTCGCACGAAGGGTACCCGTGCACCACGCCCTGGGCCGACCACGTCTGCCCGAACTGCCGCTGCCAGAACGTCACGACGTTCCCCGCGACGCGCAGGCGCAGGCAGGCCGAAGCCCACCCCCAGGGCGCCGACGACCTGGAACTGGTGTTCCGCCTGCGCCGCCTGCACGCCTGGTAGCCCCGGCGCGTCACTTCGCGACGATCTCGGGGACCTTCTCCTCGATCAGCTCGGGGACGGGCCGCTCCTCGGCCTCGGCGCCGCGGCGCCGCAGCAGCCCCGCCATCCGCGCCCGCGCCTCGGGCGCGAACGCCATGCCCGCGGCCAGGCACGCCAGCGGCACGGCCGGCAGGACGTACCGGTAGTCGAACTCCGCCGTGGCGGCGGGCGCCAGCAGCAGCCCGGTCGCCAGCGTCCACGGCAGGAACGCCGCGCCGCCCAGCCGCCGCCACATCGCCGCCAGCCCGGCCAGACCGACCAGCAGCAGGACGCCCACCATGGTGCCGCGCAGGTAGAACACGTCCTGGTAGCCGCGGATCACGCCGGCGAACGGCTCGACCACCCGCGGCCGGGCGCGGCCGCGCTCATAGGCCACCGCCTCCTCGGCGGCCGTGGTGTCGTGGTCCATCCGCCAGTTCGGCAGCGCCGTGGACGTCTTGCCGAACTCGTACTGCTGGTAGGTGGCCTTGTCGGGGAAGACCGTGCGCTTCCACCGGAACACGCGGAAGAAGTCGTGCGCCACCACGCCCAGGTAGTCCAGCGGCTGCCCCAGGATCGCCCGCTTGGAGAAGGAGGCGGCGGTGGCGTTCTGCTCGGGGCTGAACCGCTGCCCCGGGTACCGGTTGAGCGGCGAGGCGGCGTTCCAGATGCCGTCCTGGGAGTTGGGCAGCCGGTTCTGCGGCTCGGTGCACAGCGGGATCTCCTGCACCGGCGGGTCGATCTTGTGGCAGTCCGCGAACTTGTAGACCCGCGCGTACAGGAAGATGCCGCTGCTCTCGGTGATGGCGAACTTGCCGTGTTCGACCTTGAACCAGCCCATGTAGGCCACCACCGGCAGCATGCAGGCCGCCAGCACCGCCGCCGTCAGCCGCCACCCGGTGCGCCGGACCACCAGGTACACCAGCACGCCGAGCAGCACGGGCATGCCCACCGAGCGGGTCAGCCACGCCAGCCCGACCAGCAGCCCCACCGCCACGGCGACCTTCGGGGCGGGCCGGTCCCGCCACAGCAGCAGCGTCACCGTGCACATCACCAGGAAGGTGAACAGCGTGTCCGACAGGACCAGGTGCTCGAGCTGGATGGTGTAGGCGTCCAGCAGCGGCGGCGCGGCGGCCAGCGCGGCGCCCCAGCCGGGCAGTCCGAAGCGGTGCCGCAGCAGGGCGTAGATCATCACGCCCATCGCCAGCCCCATCAGGTGCTGGACGGCGGCCACCAGCGCGAAGCTGTGCAGCGGCTTGAGCAGCAGCAGCAGGAAACCGTACCCGTCCGGCCGCAGCGGGTGCGGGTACGGCTTCATCGCCACGTGCAGGTAGTCGAAGCTGTCGTTGAAGAACAGGACCGGCTGGTAGCCGACCATCGCCACCGCGCGCAGCAGCGCCGCGACCGTCAGCAGGACGGCGAAGGCGGGGTGGCGCCGCGCCGACGCCCACACGGCCGAGGGGCGCAGGGCGCGCCCGGCCCGCAGCGCGCCGCGCGCCGCC
>NZ_BCQU01000075.1:0-31112 GCF_001552235.1 Actinomadura rubrobrunea NBRC 15275
GGCGCCGCCGCGCCCGGCGCGGGCGGCGCGCCGGGCGCGGTCGGCGGACCCGGTGCCGCCCGCGGCCCCGGTGCGCGACCCCGGTTCGGCGCGGCTGCCGGGCTTCGCGCGGATCGCGGTCGCCGGCTACATCGCGGGCGGCCGCGCCGCCCTGGCGGCGATCGAACGCCGCGGCTACGACGTCCTCGCGGATCCGCCGCGTCCCGCCAGAACACGGCTGCTGATCGAGTGGTCACGAATGCTCGGAAGGAGATGACCAGTGGATCCGTCCGACGGCTACCGGTACTGCGAGCAGGTGGTCCGCTCGCGGGCCCGGAACTTCTCATACGGGATCAGGCTGCTGCCACCGCCGAAACGGCGGGCGTTAAGCGCGGTGTACGCGCTGGCCCGGCGCATCGACGACTTCGGCGACGACGACGCCGTGCCCGCCGAACGGCGCCTGGCCGCGCTCGTGTCCGTCCGCAAGCAGATCAGCGACCTGAACGGCCGGCCGGAGGACCCGGTGTTCGTCGCGATGGCCGACGCGGCGCGGCGCTACCCGATCCCGCTGGAGGCGTTCGCCGAGCTCGTCGACGGCTGCGAGGCCGACGTCCGCGGCGCCTCCTACGCGACGTTCGACGAGCTGCTGGCGTACTGCCGCCGCGTCGCCGGGACGATCGGCCGCCTGTCGCTCGGGGTGTTCGGCGCCGCCGACATGCGGGCCGCCGAGCCGCTCGCCGACGCGCTCGGCGTGGCGCTGCAGCTGACCAACATCCTGCGGGACGTCCGCGAGGACGCGCTGCGCGGCCGCGTCTACCTGCCCGGCGAGGACCTGGCCCGGTTCGGCTGCTCGCTGCAGCGCGACGCGGCGGGCCGGTGGACCGACCCGCCGTCCCGGCTGATCGCGCTGATGCGCTTCGAGGCGGCGCGGGCCGCCGAGTGGTACGACACCGGGACGCGGCTGATCCCGCTGCTGGACCGGCGCAGCGCCGCGTGCGCCGCCGCGATGGCCGACATCTACCGGCGGCTGCTGTCGCGCATCGCGGCCGACCCGCTCGCCGCGCTGAACGGGCACGTGTCCCTGCCGCCGTGGGAGAAGGCCGCCGTGGCGCTGCGCTCGCTGTGGACGGTGCGGTGATGGGGGCGGCGCCACGCGCGGGAGGCGGCGCCGACGCGCACGTCGCCGTCGTGGGCGGCGGCCTGGCCGGGATCACCGCGGCGCTGGCGCTGCAGGAGGCGGGCGTCCGCACGACGATCTTCGAGGCGCGTCCCCGGCTCGGCGGCGCCACCTGCTCGTTCCGCCGCGGCGGCCTGACGGTCGACAACGGGCAGCACGTGTTCCTGCGGTGCTGCACGGCGTACCGGGGGCTGCTGCGCAGGCTGGGCGTCGAGCACCGGGTCCGCGTCCAGGACCGGTTCGCGGTCGACGTGCTCACCCCGCACGGCCCCGCGGGACGGCTGCGGCGCGCCCGGCTGCCCGGCCCGCTGCACCTGCTGCCCGCGCTCGCCGGGTACGAGCTGCTGCCGCCGGGCGACCGGCTGCGCGCGGCCCGCGCCGCCCTGGCCCTGCGGCGGCTCGACCCCGCAGAGCCCCGGCTCGACCGGGTCAGCATGGGCTCCTGGCTGGCCGAGCACGGCCAGCGGTGGTGGCCGCGCCAGGCGTTGTGGGAGCTGTTCGTCACCGCGGCGCTCAACATCCGGCTCGACGAGGCCGCGCTCGGGCCCGCCGCCATGGTGTGCCGGACCGCCCTGCTCGGCCGGTCCGACGCCGCCGACATCGGCATCGCGTCCGCGCCGTTGGGCGACCTGCACGGCACGGCGGCGCTGCGGCGGGTCCAGCGCGCCGGCGGGCAGGTGCGGCTGCGGGCGAAGGTCGAGGCGGTGCGGGCCGGGCCCAAGCTGGTGGTGGACGGCACGGCGGTCGCCGCCGACGCCGTCGTGGTGGCCGTGCCGCACCAGGCGGCCGCCGGACTGGTCCCCGAGGAGGCGTGCCCCGACCGGGACCGCTGGTCCGGGCTGGGCGCCAGCCCCATCATCAACGTCCACGTCGTCTACGACGCCCCCGTGACGGACCTGCCGTTCGCCGCCGCGGTCGGCTCGCCCGTCCAGTGGGTCTTCGACCGCACCGCCGTGAGCGGCCTGGGCCGCGGCCAGTACCTGGCGGTGTCGGTGTCGGCGGCCGACCGGTGGATCGACGTGCCGACGGCCGAGCTGCGCCCCGTCTTCCTCTCCGCGCTGGAGCGCCTGTTCCCCGCCGCCCGGCAGGCCGGGGTCGTCGACTTCTTCGTCACCCGGGAGCGCACCGCCACCTTCCGCCAGGCGCCGGGCAGCGGCGCGCTGCGTCCGCCCGCCGCGACCCGCATGCCGGGCGTCGTCCTCGCCGGCGCGTGGACCGACACCGGCTGGCCGGACACCATGGAGGGCGCGGTGCGCAGCGGCCTGACCGCCGCCCGCCTCGTCCGCCGCCACCTGCGCGACCGGGGCCTGCTCTCCCCGCGCATGGCCGAGGGGGTGGGGGCGCGATGACCGCCGCCCCTCTCGTGACCGCCGAAGAGCGCGCGCTCGTCGAGAAGGCGATGCGCGACGCCGTCGAACGCCTCGACCCGTGGACCCGCCGCATCGCCGCCTACCACCTCGGCTGGGCCGACGCCGAGGGGGCGTCCGTCACCGGGGGAGGCGGCAAGGCGCTGCGGCCCGCGCTGGCGCTGCTGTCGGCGCGCGCGGCGGGCGCGCCGCCCGAGGCGGCCCTGCCCGGCGCCGTCGCCGTCGAGCTGGTGCACGCCTTCTCGCTGCTGCACGACGACATCATGGACGGCGACCGCACCCGGCGGCACCGGCCCGCCGCGTGGACCGTCTTCGGATCGCCCGCCGCCATCCTCGGCGGCGACGCGCTGATGACGATCGCGTTGGAGGTGCTGCTGGACGCGGGCACCCCGGCGGCGCACCGGGCCGCGCACGACCTCGTCGAGGCCACCAGGCGGCTCATCGCGGGGCAGGCCCGCGACATGGAGTTCGAGTCCCGCGACGACGTCTCGCTGGACGAGTGCCTGGCCATGGCCGCCGACAAGACCGGCGCGCTGCTGGCCTGCTCCTGCGCGATCGGCGCGACGCTCGCGGGCGCGCCCCCGGCGCTGGTGGACGTCCTGGCCGTGTTCGGCGCCGAGCTGGGCGTGGCCTTCCAGCTCGTCGACGACCTGCTCGGCATCTGGGGCAGCCCGGAGACCACCGGCAAACCCGTCCTGTCCGACCTGCGCGCCCGCAAGAAGTCGCTGCCCGTGGTGGCCGCGCTCGCCGCGGGCACCGCCGAGTCGCGGCGGCTCGCCGAGCTGTACGCGCGTCCGGCGCCGCGGCCGGAGGACGAACTGCGGGAGACGGCCCGGCTGATCGAGGCGGCGGGCGGCCGCTCCTGGGCCGAGACGGAGGCGGCGCGCCGCCTGGAGCGGGCCGAGGCGGAGCTGGCGCGGGGGCGGATGGACGACGGCGTCCGCGCCGAGCTGCGCGACATCGCCCGCTTCGTCACCGCCCGCGACCACTGACCGACGACACGGGACCACCGGAACGGATGGCGACATGACCCCGACCCAGACGACCACGACGCACCCGTCGACCGACACCGCGCCGCTCGCCGACGCCGCGGCGGCCGCCCTGCGGCGGGCCCGCGACCGCCTGCTCGAGCTGCAGTCTCCCGAGGGCTGGTGGAAGGGCGAGCTGCAGACCAACGTCACCATGGACGCCGAGGACCTGCTGCTGCGCCAGTTCCTCGGCATCCGCACCGCCGACGACACCGCGGAGGCCGCCCGCTGGATCCGCTCCCAGCAGCGGGACGACGGCACCTGGGCCACCTTCCACGACGGCCCGCCCGACCTGTCCACGACGATCGAGGCGTACGCGGCGCTGCGGCTGGCCGGCGACCCGGTGGACGCCGAGCACATGCGCCGCGCCGCCGCGTTCGTGCGGGAGGCGGGCGGCATCGAGGCCAGCCGCGTGTTCACCCGCATCTGGCTGGCGCTGTTCGGGCAGTGGCCGTGGGACGACCTGCCCGTCATGCCGCCGGAGATGGTGTTCCTGCCGTCCTGGTTCCCGCTGAACGTCTACGACTGGGCGTGCTGGGCGCGGCAGACGATCGTGCCGCTGACCGTCGTGGGCGCGCTGCGGCCCGTCCGGCCGCTGCCGTTCGACCTGGCGGAGCTGCGCACGGGCCGCCGTCCGCGCCGCTCCCGGGACGCCTGGGGGCACGCGTTCGACGCGCTGGACCGGGCGCTGCACGTCTACCAGCGGCGGCCGGTGCGCGCCCTGCGCACCGCGGCGCTGCGCCGCGCCGCCGAGTGGATCATCGCCCGCCAGGAGGCCGACGGGTCGTGGGGCGGGATCCAGCCGCCGTGGGTGTACTCGCTCATCGCCCTGAACCTGCTCGGCTACGGCCTCGACCACCCCGTCATGAAACGCGGCCTCGACGGCCTCGACCGGTTCACCATCCGCGACGACAAGGGACGCCGCCTGGAGGCGTGCCAGTCCCCGGTGTGGGACACCGTGCTGGCGGTGACCGCCCTGGCCGACGCGGGACTGCCCGCCGACCACCCCGCGCTGATGAACGCCGCCGAATGGGTGCTCGGGCAGGAGATCAAGGGGCCGGGGGACTGGTCGGTGCGCAGGCCCCACCTGCCGCCCGGCGGCTGGGCGTTCGAATTCGACAACGACATCTACCCCGACACCGACGACACCGCCGAGGCGATCCTGGCGCTGCGGCGCACCGCCCACCCCGACGCCGGACCGGCGATCCGGCGCGCCGTGCGCTGGCTGACCGGCATGGGCTCGCGCGACGGCGGCTACGGCGCCTTCGACGCCGACAACACCCGCACGCTGTGCACCCGCCTGCCGTTCTGCGACTTCGGCGCGGTGATCGACCCGCCGTCCGCGGACGTGACCGCGCACGTGGTCGAGGCGCTGTGCGGGGAAGGGCTCGGCGGGTCGCGGGTGGTGCGGCGGGCCGTGGTGTGGCTGCTCAACGCCCAGGAACCGGACGGCTCCTGGTTCGGACGCTGGGGCGCCAACCACGTCTACGGCACGGGCAGCGTGGTGCCCGCGCTCGTCGCCGCGGGCGTCCGCCCGGACAAGCCGGCGATCCGCCGCGCGGTCGCGTGGCTGGAGGCGCACCAGAACCCCGACGGCGGCTGGGGCGAGGACATGCGCTCCTACGACGACCCGGCGTGGATCGGCCGCGGCGTGTCCACCCCGTCCCAGACGGCCTGGGCCCTGCTGGCCCTGCTCGCCGCCGGGGAAGAACGCTCCGCGGCCGTGCGCGACGGCGTCGCCTGGCTCGTCCAGCACCAGCGCGAGGACGGCGGCTGGGACGAGGACTACTTCACCGGCACCGGCTTCCCCGGCGACTTCTACATCAACTACCACCTGTACCGGCTGGTGTTCCCGGTGAGCGCCCTCGGCCGGTACGTGAGGGCCGCGGCGACGTGACGCCGGAGCGACGGCCCGCGCGGCTGGTGGTGTGCGCGGCGCTGGGCATCGAGGCGCGGGCCGCCGCCCGTCCCGGCCTGCGCGTCGTCACGGTCGGCGTCGGGCCGCGCCGGGCGCGGAGGGCCGCCGCCCGGCTGCCCCCGTTCGACGCGCTCGCGGTCACGGGTTTCGCCGGATCGCTGGACGCCCGCGTCGGGCCCGGCAGCCTGGTCGTCGCGACGGAGATCCGCGGCCCGGACGGCACCGTCGCCTGCCGCTCGGCCGAGCTGATCGCCGGGCTGCTGGAACGGGACGGCGCGACGGTGCACCGCGGGCCGCTGCTCACCCGCGACCGCGTCGTGACCGGACGCCGCGAGCGCGCCGCCCTCGCCGCCACCGGGGCGCTGGCGGTCGACATGGAGTCCGCGCCGCTGGCCGCCGCGGCCGCGGGCCGGCCGTGCGCCGTCGTCCGCGCCGTCGTCGACACGCCCGAGCACCCGCTGTTCAGCCCCGCCACCCTGACCGGCGGCCTGGCCGCGCTGCGGCGGCTGCGGACGGTCGGCGCGGCCCTGGCGTGCTGGGGCGCGGCCGTCGGCCCGCGGCGCGTCCTGCTGGCGGCGCCCACGGCGTCACGCGGGGAAGCGTCCGGCGAGGCCGCGGTGCGCGCCGTCGGCGCCGACCTCGTGCTGGTGGTCGGCCCGGCCGGCCCCGGCGGCGACCGCCTCGTCGGGGCGGCGGAGGGCGGCGGGACGCCGGCGCTGCGCGTCGAGCGGCCCGCGGACGTGCCGCTGGACCGGCTCGCGGCGGCCCGCACCGTCGGCGTCGTCGCGGGGGCCACGGCGCCGCCCGCGGCGGTCGACGCGATCGTGGCGGCCCTGCGCGGCCTCGGCCCCGTCGAGCTCGAGGACCGCGCCGCCGCCGAGACGTCCGAGTTCACCCTGCCGAAGGAGGTGCGGCCCTGATGGGCATGCCGCTCCGCCAGAGCCTGCGCGTCGGCTCCCACATCCTGCGCAACAAGCTGCGCGGACGGGACAAGTTCCCGCTGCTGGTCGAGCTGGAGCCGCTGTTCGCCTGCAACCTGTCCTGCGCCGGATGCGGGAAGATCCAGCATCCGGCCGACGTGCTGAAACGGCGCATGCCCGTGGAACAGGCGGTCGCCGCCGTCCAGGAGTGCGGCGCGCCCATGGTGTCCATCGCGGGCGGCGAGCCGCTGATGCACCCGCAGATCGCCGAGATGGTCGACGCGCTGGTGCGGCTGCGCAAGTACGTGTTCCTGTGCACCAACGCGGTGCTGATCCCCAAGAAGATCGACCAGTTCACGCCGTCGCCGTACTTCGCCTGGGCCGTGCACATCGACGGGCTGCGCGACCGGCACGACGCGTCGGTCTGCAAGGACGGGGTGTTCGACCAGGCGGTCGAGGCCATCCGCGAATGCCGCCGCCGCGGGTTCCGGGTGACGACCAACACCACGTTCTTCAACACCGACACCCCGCGCACGGTCATCGAGGTGCTCGACTACCTCAACGACGAGCTGGGCGTCGACCAGATGATGATCTCCCCGGGGTACGCCTACGAGAAGGCGCCCGACCAGGAGCACTTCCTGGGCGTCCGGGAGACCCGCGAGCTGTTCCGCAAGGCGTTCGCCGGCGGCAACCGCAAACGCTGGCGCTTCAACCACTCGCCCCTGTTCCTCGACTTCCTCGAGGGCAAGGTGGACTTCCCGTGCACCGCGTGGGCGATCCCGTCGTATTCGCTGTTCGGCTGGCAGCGCCCGTGCTACCTGATGGCCGACGGCTACGCGCAGACCTACCGGGAGCTGCTGGAGCGGACCGACTGGGACGCCTACGGCAGGGGACGCGACCCGCGCTGCGCCAACTGCATGGCGCACTGCGGCTACGAACCCACCGCGGTGTTCACGACGCTGTCGTCGCTGAAGGAGTCGCTGAGGGCGCTGCGCTCCGGGTGAGGACGCGTACCGTCAGAGTCCGGCCTTCTCGCACTTGGACGCGTAGGCGCCCTTGCAGAGGTCCTCCCTCTTGACGAAACCGTCGTCCAGGACCCGCTTGATGTCGTCCTTGAAGATCGAGATCGGCATCAGCAGCACCGACGGCACGTCCCGCTTGCCCTCCGGGTCGCGGACGGTGCCGTCCGTCACGGGCTTCTCGCCCTTCAGCAGCGCGACCGCCAGCTTGGCCGCGGCCTCGGCCTCCCGCTTGACCGGCTTGTAGACCGTCATGCACTGGTTGCCGTCCAGGATGTTCTGCAGCCCCTGGAGGGTGGCGTCCTGGCCGGTCACCGGCACCTTCCCGGCGGCGCCGTTCTTCTTCAGGATCGAGATCGCCGCGTTGCCGACGCCGTCGTTGGCCGCCAGCACGCCGTCGATCTCGCCGTCGTGCTGCGTCCACATCTGCTCGAAGATGGTCGCGGCCTGCTGCGCGTCCCAGTTCGGCACGGCCTGCTCGGCGACCTTCGTGAAGCCGGGCATCCCGTCGAGCACCTTGTGGGCGCCTTGGGCGAACAGGGTGGCGTTGTTGTCGGTGGGCGCGCCGTTCAGGTAGACGATGTTGGCCTTCTTGTCGCCGAGGCACTTCGCCAGGCCCCGGCCGAGCTCCTCGCCGACCCTGACGTTGTCGAAGGAGACGTAGTAGTCGGCCACGCCGCCCAGCGTGAGCCGGTCGTAGTCGATCGTCTTGACGCCCTGCTGCTGCGCCTTGCGCTGCACCGCCGCGGCCGAAGCGGAGTCCAGCCCGCTGACCGCCAGGACCGTCACCCCGTTCGTGATCATCTGGTCGGCGATCGTCTGGAACCGCTGGGTGTCGCCCTCGGCGTTCTGGATGTCGTACTCCACGCCGGCCGCCTTGAACGCCTGCTCCAGGTACGGCCGGTCGAAGTTCTCCCAGCGGACCGAGGACTTGGTGTCGGGCAGGATCACCCCGACCTTGCCCTTGGGGGCGCCGGAACCGCCGCCGCCGTCGTCGGAGTCGCCGCCGCACGCGGTGAGGGTCAGCGCCGCGGCCGCCGTGATGGCGGTGAGGCCGACGATGCCCTTTCTACGGGACAACATGCGGGAAACCGTGCCGCTCATGTCCGGCGCGGACGCTCGTCTGCGCACGCCAACTCCAAGGGGGTGGGAAGGGGGCGTTCAGCCCGCCGCTGACTTTGGTGCACTGTAGAAATCCGAATTAATCAGCGTCAAGGACGAACGTGACCGCATGCGGCCGTAATTAATACGGATCTCGGACAAAATCCCCTTAGGCTGCACCCATGGACGACAGGCCCGGTTCCCTGACATCGCTGCGCTCGCGCAACCGCCTGCTGGTCTTGGAGACCGTCCGGCGGCACGGCCGGATCAGCAGGGTCGGCATCGCCCGCGCGACGGGCCTGTCGCGCACCACCGTCTCCAGCCTCGTCGCCGACCTGCTGGCCGAGGGCGTCCTGACCGAGTCGCCCGCGGCGTCCCCGCCGGGGGCCGCCTCGCGCGGCGGACGTCCCGCCACCCCGCTGTCGCTCAACCCCGAGGGCGGCGGCCTGCTCGGCGTCCACCTGCGGCACACCGACGTGCGCGTCCTGCTGGCCGACCTGTCCGGCGGCGTGCTCGGCGAGCGCCATCGCGTGATCGACGTGGACCACAAGCCCGACCAGACGCTGGAGTTCGTCGCCGAGACCGCCCTCGACCTCGTCGCGACCGAGGGGCGGGACCTCGGCCGCGTCTTCGGCATGGGCGTCGCCGTGTCGGCGCCGGTCCAGTCGCGGTCGCACACGCTGAACAGCCCGTCCATGCTGACCGCCTGGAGCGGCATCGACATCGCCGCCCGGCTCCGCGACCGCGTCGGCATGCCGGTCCACGTCGGCAACGACGCGAACCTGGGCGCCCTGGCCGAATGGACCTACGGGGCCGGGCGCGGCGTCCACGACCTGGTCTACGTGATGCTGTCGGACGGCGTCGGCGCCGGCCTGATCCTGGACGGGCGGCTCTACGAGGGGCCCACCGGAACGGCGGGCGAGCTGGGGCACGTCCCCGTCGTCGACGGCGGGTACGTGTGCCGCTGCGGGAACCGCGGCTGCCTGGAGACCGTCGTCGGGGCCCGCGCCCTGACCTCGGCGTTCTCCCACGTCCGCGGGCCGGACACCACCATCGCCGACCTGGTGGCCCTGCTCGCCGCGGACGACCCGGGCGCCCGGCGCGTGGTCGCCGACGCGGGTCGCATGATCGGCCGGGCGCTGGCGGGCGTCTGCGCGATGCTCGCGCCCCGCCTCGTGGTGATCGGCGGCGAGGTCGCGGCGGTCGGGCGGATCCTGCTCGACGGCGTCCGCGACGAGCTGGCCCGCCGGCTGTCCCCGGCGATCGGCCACGACGTCGAGGTCGCCGCGGGCCGCCTCGGCGACCGCGCCGAGGCGTTCGGCGCCATCGTCCTGGCCACCCACCAGACCTCGGCCCACCTGCTGAAACCTTGACCCGCCCGCGACGTGCGCGGCCCGCCGTGCGGGGAACGGTGACGCCGGGAGGCCGCGATGGACGTCTCGATCATGCTGTTCACCCGCGACCTGCGGATCCGGGACAACCCCGCGCTGGCGGCGGCGTGCCGGGCCGAACGGGTCGTGCCGCTGTTCGTGTTCGACGACGCCATCCTGAACGGACGGTTCGCCGCGCCCAACCGCGTCCGGTTCCTCCTCGACTGCCTCGCCGACCTGCGCGCGTCGCTGCGCGGCCTGGGCGGCGACCTGGTGGTCCGCCGCGGCGACCCCGTCGCCCACACGGCCCGGATCGCCGAGCAGACCGGCGCCCGCACGGTGACGCTCGCCGACGAACGGTCGGCGTTCGGGGCGCGACGCCTGGCGGCGCTGCGCCGCCTGCGGCTCGACGTGTCGGCGCACCCGGGCGTCACGGTGGTGCCGCCCGGTGCGCTCCTCCCGTCCAACGGGGACCACTACCGCGTGTTCAGCCCGTACTGGCGGGCCTGGGAGGCGGCCCGATGGCGTCCCGTCGCCGACACGCCCGCCCGCATCAGCCTCCCCGACGGCGTCGACCCCGGCCCGCTGCCGCGACTGGAGGACCTGACCTCCGGCCCGCTGTCCCCGTGCCTGCCGCCGGGAGGCGAACGGGCCGGACGTGAACGCATGGAGAGGTGGCTGCGCACGGACGCCGCCGCCTACGAGGAGACCCGCGACGACCTCGCCGCCGACCGCACGTCCCGGCTCAGCCCGTACCTGAAGTTCGGCTGCATCTCACCGCTGGAGCTGGCGAACGCGGCCGGCGGGGCCTACCGGCGGCAGCTCGCCTGGCGCGACTTCCACCACCAGGTCATGGCGGCGTTCCCCGAGCTGCCCCGCCGCGACTACCGGCCTCGCGGACGGCGCTGGAACCTCGAGCGCGACGTCCTGGACGCCTGGTGCGAGGGCGCGACCGGCGTGCCCGTCGTCGACGCGGGCATGCGCCAACTCCACCGCGAGGGCTTCATGCACAACCGGGCCCGTCTGATCACCGCGTCGTTCCTGACGAGGACCCTGGGCGTCGACTGGCGGGAGGGCCTGGCCCACTTCGGCGACTGGCTCGTCGACGGCGACGTCGCCGACAACGCGGGCAACTGGCAATGGGGCGCCGGAACCGGCAACGCCACCCGCCCCGACCAGGTGATGAACCCGCTCAGGCAGGCCGCCAAGTACGACCGGAGCGGCGACTACGTCCGCACGTACGTGCCCGAGCTCGCCGACGTCCCCGCGCCGCACGTCCGCCACCCGTGGACGCTCCCCGACGAGGCACGCCGCTCCATCGCCTACCCGCCCCCCATCATCGACCTCACCTGACGGAAGACTCAGCGCATGTCGGCGTAGCGTCGGGCGGCGGCGAGAGCCTCGCGCAGCTTGGCGGCGTCCACCGGAACCGCCTTCGCCCAGCTTTCGTCGGCGGCGTAGAGGGAGGCGTAGGCGGCCGTGTCGCGCTGGAAGCGCCACCCTTCCGCGAGCGGGCCCACGTCGACCGCGTCGTAGCCGATCCGGTCGAAGAACTCGGTGACCGCGGCCTTCGCGGCGCCATCGTCCCCGGCGATCGGCAGCGCCGTGCGGTCCGGCGACCCCGCCGGGCGCGCCAGCGCGAGCAGGTGCTTGAAGTAGATGTTGTTGAACCCCTTGACCACCTTCGACGTCGGCAGGTGCGCCTGCAGCAGCTCGCTGGTGGTGGTGGACTCGTCGTCCAGCTCGGGGAACCGCCCGTCCCGTTCCGGGTAGTAGTTGTCGGTGTCGATAACGATCTTGCCCGCCAGCGGTGCGACGGGCACCTCGCGGTAGGCCCGCAGCGGGATCGTCACCACGACGAGGTCGCCGGCCTCCGCCGCCTCCGCGGGAGTGGCGGCCCGGGCGTGCGGGCCGAGCTCGCCGACGAGTCCCTTCAAGGTTTCGGGGCCGCGCGAATTGCTCAGCACCACGTCGTAGCCCGCGGCGACGGCCAGCCTCGCCACGGTGCCGCCGATGTTGCCGCTTCCGATCAAACCGATGGTCGTCATACGCGCGACAACCCGCGGCCGCCCCCAGCGCATTCCGCCCGTCGCTGAGGCGGACCGAGAATTCGCCGGGGCATGTGGTGTGATCTGCGGCGTTAGAGTGGAACGGTGACTTCTCGGCCGGACGACCCCCCGTCACTGGTCAGCGAGGACGACCGTGACGCGGCTGTGAAGCGCCTCCAGGAGGCGTACGCCGAAGGGCACATCTCCCATGAGGAGATGGACGAACGCCTGCAGCGCGCGCTCACCGCGAAAACGCACGGGGAGTTGGGGCAGGCCCTGGTCTCGCTCCCAGGGGTGAAGCCGGACGCCGCGTCCACGATCTCCGTGATGGCCGGACGGATTCGGCGGCGCGGCGCCTGGCGGGTGCCGCGGAGACTCACGATCGAGTCCGCGTTCGGAAAGGTGGACCTGAACCTGTCGCGGGCGGTCATCGAGCATCCGGTGGTCGACATCGAGCTGCGGCTCGGCACCGGCGGAGCGAAGATCACGGTGCCGCGCGACGCGGTCGTCGACCTCGACGGGCTGCGCACCACGTGGAAGGACGCGCTGTACACGCCCCCGCGCCGCCCTCGTGCCGACGGGCCGACGATCCGGATCTCCGGGAGCACGGGGTTCGGACGGGTGAAGATCCGCCACGCGCGGCGTTGACGGCTACCGGCCGCCCGTCGCCGCCGGCCGGGCGGTGGCGAGGGCGGACATGATGGCGTCCTCGGTGATCTGCGGGCCGACCAGTTCGGCGGCGATGGCGCCCTCGCGCATCACGACGACCCGGTCGGAGCCCTCCGCCAGCTCGCGCGGGTCGGAGGAGATGAGCAGGACGGCCAGCCCTTCGACGGCCAGCTCGTCCAGCAGGTCCTGCAGTTCGGCCTTGGCGCCCACGTCCACGCCCCGCGTCGGCTCGTCCAGCAGCAGGACCTTGGGGTGCGTGGCCAGCCAGCGGGCCAGCAGCACCTTCTGCTGGTTGCCGCCCGACAGCTCGCGGACCTTCTGGTGCGGCGAGGCGGCGGTGATGTGCAGGCGGCGCATGAACGCGCCCACGACGCGGTCGATGCGCGCGGTCGAGACGACGCCGAACCGCGACAGGCGGGGCAGCGCCGCGAGGGCGATGTTGTCGCGGACCGACAGCGACGGGACGAGACCTTCGGCGGCGCGGTCCTCGGGCAGCAGGCCGACGCCGGCCCGGATGGCGCCGGTGATGGACCGCTTGCGCAGCGGCGTGCCCGCGACGATGACCTGGCCCGCGTCCAGCGGCAGCGCCCCCGCGATGGCCTTGGCGGTCTCGGTACGGCCCGCGCCGAGCAGCCCGCCGAGCCCCAGCACCTCGCCTCGGCGCAGCGCGATCGACACCCCGGACAGGGAGTGCTTGCGGGTCAGGCCGGTGGCCTGCAGGTAGGGCGGGTCCTCCTCCACGGGCTCCGGCGGGGGAGCGGGGACGGCAACGGGCACGGCCGGGGGCGGCGCTGCGGTCCGGACGCGGGGACGTGGGACACGGCCCCGGCCCAGCATGAGCGAGACCAGGGAGAGGCGGTCCAGCGTCGCCAGCGGCCCGGTGTGCACGACGCGGCCCCCGCGCAGCACCGTCACGCGGTCGCAGAACTCGAACAGGTCCTCCAACCGGTGGCTGACGTAGACGACGGCGCGGCCCTCGGCGCGCAGCGACTCGACGGCGCGCCGGAGCGTCGCGGCCTCGGCGGGCTCCAAGGACGCGGCGGGCTCGTCCAGGACGACCACCCGCGTGCCCACGAAGCAGGCGCGGGCCAGCGCGACCAGTCTGCGGGTGCCGGCGGGCAGGGACCCCAGCGGGCGGCGGACGTCGGCGGCCACCCCGTACCGGTCGAGGATCTCCCGCGCCCGGGCGTTCATGCGGGCGACGTCGATCAGGCCGAGCCGGGTGCGGGGCTCGCGGCCGAGGAGGAGGTTGCGTGCCACGCTCATCAGCGGCAGCAGGCTCGCGTCCTGGTGGACGGCGCCGATCCCGGCGCGCTGGGCGTCCCCCGGCCCGTTGAAGCGGACCGGTTCGCCCGCGACGCGCAGTTCGCCCGCGTCCGGCCGGTGCACGCCCGCGAGCACCTTGAGCAGGGTCGACTTGCCCGCGCCGTTCTCCCCGACGAGCGCGTGCACCTCGCCGGGGACGAGGGTGAGGGACGCATGGTCGAGCGCCACGGCCCCGGGGAACCTCTTGAGGATCCCGGCGGCCTCCAGAACTCTCTCCGCCACGCTCGCCTCCCGGAACCTCCGGCCGCCGCGCGGCTCGGCTCCCGATGCACCGATGCTGATCGGTCCGGGTAACGATCGTGGAACGATTCGGGGCAGGTTCGGTCACAGCCGATCGGATTCGATCAGGTTCGGGCGGGCCGGCGCGGTCAGAGGCGGGCCACGTGGAGGCGGACGCCGCGGGCGCTCAGCTCGTCCAGCTCCTCCTGCGGCGCGCGCTCGTCGGTGACCAGGTGGTCGATGCGCTCGGCCGGCACGGTCTGCACCATGGTGTCCACTCCGATCTTGGTGTGGTCGGCGAGCACCACGACCTCCTCGGCCGCCGCCGCCAGGGCGCGGTCGGCGCTGGCGACCTGCAGGTTGGGCGTGGACAGTCCGCGCTCGGCGGTGAGCCCGTTGCCGGAGATGAACGCCCGGCGCACCCGCAGCCCGGCGAGGGCCCGCTCGGCCTCGCTGCCGACCAGCGCCTGGGTGGACCCGCGCAGCAGGCCGCCGGTCAGCATCACCTCGATCCGCGGCGATCCGGCCAGCGCCTGCGCCACCAGCAGCGAGTTGGTGACCACGGCCAGCTCGGTGCGGCCGGTCAGCCGCTGCGCCAGCGCCAGCGTCGTGGTGCCGGGCCCGACGACGATCGCGTCCCCGTCCTCCACCAGGGCGGCGGCCAGGTCGGCGATGGCGGCCTTCTCGGCCGCGGCGACCTGCGCCTTCTGCAGGTGGGTGGGCTCGCGGGACAGCTCGCCGGGCAGCGAGGCGCCGCCGTGGTGCCGACTGAGCAGGCCGTCGGCCTCCAGCGCCCGCACGTCCCGGCGGACGGTGACCTCGGACGACTGCACCGCCTCGGCGAGCTGGCGCAGCGACAGCGCGCCGTTGGCCCGGACCAGCTCCAGAATGCGTCTGCGGCGTTCGGCGGCGAACACCGGCCTGCGCGCGTCCGCCGGTCCCTGGTTCTCGCTCACTGTCTCCCAGCTCCGCCTTCGACTCGGCGGCCGAAACGATTCGACCGATTCTGATCGTAGTCAGTCAGAGGCGCCGGTGGGCGCGGGGCTCGAATGCGGCCGGGACCTGTCAGGTCGGATCGTTTCAGATCGAATCTGACCGTTCTCTCTTGACGGACGCGATCGTTCGGTGCTTGGTTGGGATCGATCAACGGTTCAGATCTGTTCGTTTCGATCGGCCCCGCGATCCATCCGTCCCCGATCCACCCACCCCCACAGCAGAGGATCACCAGGGATGACAGCGCTGAGACCCCCTTCCCGTACCAGACCCCGACCCCTGATCCTGCTGGCCCTGTTCGCCGCCCTCGTGTGGCAGTGCGTCGCCGCGCTCCCGGCGTCCGCCGCCGCCCCGGCGAAGGCCGAGTCCCGCGGCGGCCTGCGGGGCGACTACTACGTCAGCACCGGGCCCGGCCGGTTCGACTTCGGCGAGCTCAAGGCGACCGTCGTCGACCCCAACATCGAGATGCCGGACCTGGAGGGCGCGTTCCGGGAGCTGACCGGCCAGACCGACGACGTCACGGTGCGGTGGACCGGCAAGATCCGGCCCGACCGCTCCGAGCCGTACACCTTCTCCATGATCGGTGACAACGGCTTCCGCCTGTGGGTCGACGGCCGGCTGATCATCGACAACTGGACCGACACCTGGGACGTGGAGAAGGTCGGCGCGCCCATCGACCTGCGGGCCGGCGTCGACTACGACTTCAAGATCGAGTACTTCGAGCACTACGGCGGCTCCAACCTGCGGCTGCGCTGGGAGAGCCCGTCGACGCCCAAGCAGATCGTGCCCGCGTCCGCCTTCACCCTCCCCGACGGCTTCGAACCGGCGGGCCCGCGCGCGGCGGCCGTGGACGAGTCCGGCACGACCCTGCGGCTCGGCTTCGCCGCGCCGCTGGCCGCGCCGCCCGCGAGCGCGCGCGAGCACTTCACGGTCACCCTCAGCGGCACCCCCTGGCCGGTCGAGTCCCTCGCCCGCGACGCCGCCGACCCGTCCGCGCTGGTGCTGACGCTCGTCCACCCGATCCCCAAGCCCGCCGGCAACGGCGTGCGCGTCACCTACGACGGCGCGGGCGGCGTCACCACCGGCGACGGCACGGCGCTGGAGGCGTTCAAGTACGTCCTGGCCTGGAACGAATCGATGTACACCATCAAGACCCGGTGGGCGAGCAAGGTGGACCCGCGCGCCCCGCTGCCCGAGTACCCCCGTCCGCAGCTCACGCGCAAGCAGTGGAAGAGCCTGAACGGGACCTGGCAGTTCGCCTCGGCCCGCGAGGGGGAGAAGCCCCCGGTCGGCCGGAACCTCGACGAGCGGATCGTCGTGCCGTTCCCCGTCGAGTCCGCGCTGTCCGGCCTCCAGCGCAGCGAGGAGCGGATGTGGTACCGCCGCACCTTCACCGTCCCGAGCGGCTGGCGCGTGGGGCGCGGCGGACAGCGGCTCCTGTTGCACCTGGACGCCGTCGACTGGGAGTCCGCGGTGTACGTCAACGGCAAGCGCGTCGCCGTGCACAAGGGCGGCTACGACCGCATCAGCGTGGACGTCACCGACGCGCTCAAGCCGGGACGCGGTCCGCAGGAGCTCATCGTCGGCGTGTACGACCCCACCGACCTGAACGGGCAGGCCGTCGGCAAGCAGCGCAAGACCCCCGGCAACATCTGGTACACCCCCGCGTCGGGCATCTGGCAGTCGGTGTGGATGGAGCCGGTCGCGCCCGCCCACGTCACCGCGCTGCGCAGCACCCCCGACGTCGCCGGCCAGGCGCTGCGCGTCACCGTCCAGGCGCAGGGCGCGGGGAAGGGCGTCCGCGCCGTCGTCACCGCCCGCGACGGCCGCCGCGTGGTCGGCCGCGCGACCGGAGCGGTGGGCGCCGAGCTGCGCGTGCCGGTGCCGAAGCCGAAGCTGTGGTCGCCCGACCGGCCGTTCCTGTACGACCTGGACGTCGCCCTCGTCGACGCCCGCGGCCGCGCCCTCGACCGGGTCGACAGCTACTTCGGCATGCGGACCATCGAGGTCACGAAGGTCGGCGGCGTCAACCGGATGCTGCTGAACGGCGAACCGGTGTTCCAGATCGGCCCGCTCGACCAGGGCTTCTGGCCGGACGGCATCTACACCGCGCCGACCGACGAGGCGCTGCGCTTTGACCTCGAGCAGACCAAGCGGCTCGGGTTCAACGCCGTCCGCAAGCACGTCAAGGTGGAGCCGGACCGCTGGTACGCCTGGGCCGACCGGCTCGGCCTGCTGGTGTGGCAGGACATGCCGTCGATGTTCGGCGCGGCCGACGCCGCCGACCGCGCCCAGTTCGAGACGGAGCTGCGCGCCATGGTCGACCAGCACCGCAACCACCCGTCCATCGTCATGTGGGTGCCGTTCAACGAGGGCTGGGGCCAGTACGACCAGGCCCGCATCGCCGACCTGGTCAAGAGCTGGGACCCGTCCCGCCTGGTGAACAACATGAGCGGCATCAACTGCTGCGGCGCCGTCGACGGCGGCAACGGCGACGTGATGGACTACCACATCTACCCGGGCCCCGGCACGCCGGGCGCGCCGTCGGACACCCGCGCGTCCGTGCTCGGCGAGTACGGCGGACTCGGGCTGCCGGTCCTCGGGCACACCTGGTCCGGCGGCGGCTGGGGGTACGCCGTCGAGCCCGACCCCAAGGCGCTCACCGACCGGTACGTCGCGATGACCGAGGAGCTGCGCAGGCTGCGCACCTGCACCGGGCTCAGCGCGGCGATCTACACCCAGACCACCGACGTGGAGACCGAGCTGAACGGACTGATCACCTATGACCGCGCGGTGGTCAAGCCCGACGTCGACCGGATCCGGGACGCCAACCGGGCCGTGATCGACGAGACCCCGGTCAGCTGCGACTGAACCGTCCCGCCGGCGGGCGGCGCCGCGGCGCGCCGCCCGCCCCCGCACCCGGCGGGGCGCGCCCCGCCCGACCCGACCTCCCTCCGCCCGAACGTTAGGTTTTCCGATGAGCAAGCAGTCAGGCCGTTGCCGTCACCTGCCCCTCGCGGCCGTCACCGCCGTCGCCCTCGCCCTCGCCGCGAGCGGCTGCGCCAAGACCGAGGACGACGCCTCGTCCCAGAGCGGCGCCGACGCGCAGGCGCAGCAGCAGGTCGCCCAGTCCCCGGCAGGCGGCGCCGGGGCGACCTGCACGCTGCGGCAGTTCGGCGGCCAGAAGTTCGACCTCAAATCGGCGGTGGTCGGCTTCTCCCAGTCGGAGAAGGAGGCCAACCCGTTCCGCATCGCCGAGACCAAGTCCATCAAGGACGAGGCGGCCAAGCTCGGCATCACCAAGCTGCGCGTCACCAACGCCCAGTCGCAGTTCTCCAAGCAGATCGCCGACGTGCAGCAGCTCATCGCGCAGGGCGCCCGGCTGCTGGTGATCGCGCCGCTCAACTCCGACGGATGGGAGCCGGTGCTGCGGCAGGCGGCGGCCAAGAAGATCCCGATCATCACCGTCGACCGCAAGATCAACGCCAGGCCGTGCGGCGACTACCTCACCTTCATCGGCTCGGACTTCTACCAGCAGGGGCGGCGCGCCGCCGACCAGATGATCAAGGCGCTGGGCGGCAAGGGCAAGGTCGCGATCCTGCTCGGCGCCCCCGGCAACAACGTCACCACCGACCGCACCAACGGGTTCAAGGACCGGATCAAGGAGAAGGCGCCCGGCATCCAGATCTCCTTCGAGCAGACCGCCGAGTTCACCCGCGAGAAGGGCCAGCAGGTCACCGAGCAGCTCGTGCAGTCCAACCCCGACATCGACGGCATCTACGCCGAGAACGACGAGATGGCGCTGGGCGCGGTGACCGCGCTGAAGGGCGCGGGCAAGCAGCCCGGCGACATCAAGATCGTCTCCATCGACGGCACCCGCGGCGCGGTGCGCGCCATCGTCGACGGCTGGCTGCAGGCGGTGATTGAGTCGAATCCGCGGTTCGGGCCGCTGGCGTTCTCCACCGCGCAGAAGTTCCTGGAGGGCCACCCGATCCCCGAGAAGGTCGTCATCCAAGACCGCGAGTACACGAAGGAGAACGCCGAGGACTCGCTGGGGCTGGCCTACTGATGGGGGCGGCGGACGCTGAGATCCCGGTGCTGGAGGCCGACGGGGTGTCCAAGCGCTTCCCCGGGGTGCTGGCGCTGGACGAGGTGTCGTTCGCGCTGCGCCCCGGCGAGGTGCACGCCCTGGTCGGGGAGAACGGCGCCGGCAAGTCCACCCTGATCAAGGTGTTCACCGGCGCGCACCGGCCGGACGGCGGGCGGGTCCTGGTGGAGGGGCGCCCGGTGGCGTTCGGATCTCCGCTGGAGGCCCGGCGCGCCGGGATCTCGGCCGTCCACCAGGAGGTCGGGCTCGTCCCCGACATGAGCGTGGCCCGCAACCTGCTGCTCGGCCGCGAGCCGCGCACCCGGCTCGGCCTGATCGACCTGCCGCGGCTGCACGCCGAGGCCGAACGGACGCTGGCCGAGCTCGGGGTGCGCGCGGACGTGCGCGCGCCGCTGCGCACGCTCGGGGTCGGCACCCGGCAGATGGTGGCGCTGGCGCGCGCGGTGTCGGTGCGCGCCCGTGTGGTGATCATGGACGAGCCGACGTCCTCGCTGGAGCCCCGGGAGGTGGAGACGCTGTTCGGCGTCGTCCGGGAGCTGCGCGACCGCGGCATCTCCACCGTCTACGTCAGCCACCGTCTCGACGAGCTGTACCAGTTGTGCGACCGTGTGACGGTGCTGCGGGACGGACGGGTGGCGCACACCGGGCCGCTGGCCGAGCTGGACCGGCTGCGGCTCATCTCGCTCATGCTCGGCCGGGACGTGGCCGAGGTGCGCGCCGGCGGGGTCACCCGGTTCTCCGGCGAGCACGCGGCCGCCGCCGAGCAGCCCGTCCTGGAGGCCCGCGGCCTGACCCGCCGGCACGTCCTGAACGGCGTGTCGGTGTCGGTGCGCCCCGGCGAGGTGGTCGGCCTCGGCGGGCTGCTCGGCGCGGGGCGCAGCGAGACCGCCAAGGCGATCGTCGGCGCGCTGCCGCTGGACGAGGGCGAGGTGACCGTCGCCGGGACGACGCTGCGGCGCCGCCGGCCCGTCGGCGCGGCGATCCGCGCGGGGGTGAGCCTGCTGCCGGAGGACCGCAAGGCCGAGGGGATCGTGCCCGGCCTGTCGGTCCGCGAGAACATCGCGCTGGCGGCGCTGCCCCGCCTGGCCCGCGCCGGCCTGGTCTCCGAGGCGCGGATCGACGCGCTGGTGGAGACCTTCATGCGGCGCCTGCGCATCAAGGCGTCCTCGCCGCACCAGCGGGTCGACGAGCTGTCGGGCGGCAACCAGCAGAAGGTGCTGCTGGCGCGGTGGCTGGCCATGAACCCGCGGATCCTGCTGCTGGACGAGCCGACCCGCGGCATCGACGTCGGCGCCAAGGCCGAGGTGCAGGCGCTGGTCGACGAGCTGGCCCGCGACGGCCTGGGCGTGCTGCTGATCTCCTCGGACCTGGAGGAGCTGGTGGAGGGCTCCGACCGCGTGGTCGTGCTGCGCGACGGGACGGTGGCGGGACAGCTGGGCGGCGGCGAGGTGACCGAGGACCGGATCATGGCCGTCATCGCCGGTGACGGCGCCGGCGACCCTTCCGGAGAGGAGCGCCATGGCTGAGGCCGTGGCCGGACGCCGCCCCGGGCTCGACCGGGCGCGCGTCCTGGCGTGGGCGCGCGAGTACGGGGTGTACGTCTCCGTGCTCGCCCTGCTGCTGTTCAACGTGGTCTTCACCCCGAACTTCGTGGACCCGGGCAACTTCCGCACCCAGCTGGTGCAGGTCGCCCCGATCGTCATCGTGGCGCTCGGCATGGCGCTGGTGATCGGGACGGAGGGCATCGACCTGTCGGTCGGCTCGGTGATGGCGCTGGCCGCGTCCATGGTCGTGCTGTACCTGGGGTACGGGCCGGTCCCGGCGGTGCTGGTGGCGCTGGCGGCGGGCGCGGCGACCGGGGCGGTCGGCGGCGCGCTGGTCGCCTACGTCGGGGTGCAGCCGATCGTCGCCACGCTGGCGCTGCTGGTCGGCGTGCGTGGGCTGGCGAACGTGCTGGTGCCGCAGCTGAAGGAGATCAGTAACCCGGGGCTGCTGGCGCTGGGCAGCGGGTCGGTCGCGGGCGTCCCGTACGTGGTGCTGATCGCGGCGGCGCTGACCGCGGTGATGGCGTTCGTGGTGCGCCGCACCACGTTCGGGCGGCGGATCGTGGCGATCGGCGGCAACCGGACCGCCAGCGAGCTGTCCGGGCTGCCGGTCAAGCGGCTGCTGCTGGCCGTCTACGTCATCTCGGGCACGCTGGCGGCCGGCGCCGGGGTGCTGGCCACCGCGCGGCTGCAGGCCGGCGACCCGACCTCCCTCGGCCTGTTCATGGAGCTGTCGGCGATCACCGCCGTGGTCATCGGCGGGACCCCGCTGAGCGGCGGCCGGATCCGCGTGCTCGGCACGGTCATGGGGGCGCTGCTCATGCAGCTGCTGCAGGCCACGTTGATCAAGCACGACCTGCCGCAGTCCTGGGCGCAGATCGTCCAGGCGGCCATCATCCTCGCCGCGGTGTACGCGGCCGGAAACCGAGGTGCGCGATGACCGACCCCACCGCGATCACCACCGACGGCGCGACGGGACGCCCGGCGCCGTCCGCCGGCCCGTCCTCGCCGTCCGCCGACGCGGGCGCGGCCGCGCGCCGCGAGCGGCTCGGCCACCTGCTGCAGCACCACGGCGCGTCGCTGGTGCTGCTCGGGCTCGCGGTGTTCGGCACGGTCGCCTTCGACGCGTTCGCCACCGGCGCCAACCTGCGCGCCATCGTGGTCTCCTCGTCGTTCCTGGCGATCGTCGCGCTCGGCATGACCTTCGTGATCATCAGCGGCGGGATCGACCTGTCGGTGGGGTCGCTGTTCGTGCTCGGCGGGGTGCTCGCCGCCTACGGCTCGCGCGCCGGGCTCCTGGCCGCGCTGGCGCTTCCGCTGGCGGTGTGCGGGGCGATCGGACTGCTGCAGGGCGTCCTCATCGGGCGGCTCGGCATGGCGCCGTTCATCGTCACGCTGGCCGGGCTGCTCGGCGTCCGCGGGCTCATGCTGGCGGTGTCCGACGAGGGCGCCACCACCTACCTGGTCGAGGACCGGGCGTTCGCCTCGCTCGGCCAGGACGGGCCGTTCGGCGTCACCTGGCCCGTCTGGATCACGGTGGCGCTGGCCGCCGCGGGCGTCGTGCTGCTGCAGCGCACCGGCTTCGGGCAGAACGTGTACGCCGTCGGCGGCAACGAGGAGGCCGCGAGCCTGATGGGCGTGCCGGTCGTCCGCACCAAGATCCTGGTCTACCTGCTCTCGGGGCTGCTGGCCGGGCTGGCGGGCGCGCTGAACGCGGCCCGCCTGTCGTCCGGCGTCACCATCCTCGGCATCGGCCTGGAACTGGACGCCATCGCCGCCGTGGTCATCGGCGGGACCCTGCTCACCGGCGGGGTCGGCGGCGTGACCGGCACGATGGCCGGGGTGCTGCTGCTCGGCGTGATCCAGAACCTGATCAACCAGGTCGGCAACCTCACCTCCGCCGTCCAGCAGGTGGTCAGCGGCGCGTTCCTGGTGCTGGTCGTGGTCGCCCAGCGGGTGCTGAGCAGGACCCAGCGGCTCACCTGACCCCGTCCCGGCGCCGCCGGGCCCGTCGCGCGGCCCGGCGGCGCCGCCCGTTCCGCTCGGCCCGCCGTGCCGTCCAAAGGGCGGGGCAGAGGGCTGCAATGGGCGCGCAATGGATTCCCGCGGCGGACGCCAAAATGCCGCGGAGGTCCGGATGCCGGCGGCGGCCGGCGGGGAATTCGGGCTCTGCGGGGGAAGTACATCCGTCACGGGGAGCGTCGATGCCGCACGGCCACGCCACCGGACGCGCCGGCGACCATGTGGTGGTCGTCGGCGCCGGGCTGTCGGGGCTCTCGGCGGCGCTGCACCTGCTGGGGGCGGGGCGCCGCGTCACGGTGGTGGAGCGGTCCGACGAGCCCGGCGGCCGGGCGGGGCGGATCGACCTCGGCGGCTGCCGCGCCGACGGCGGCCCGACCGTGCTGACCATGCCGCACCTGGCCGACGAGGCGTTCCGCGCGGTCGGCGAGCGGCTCGCCGACCGGGTGGAACTGGTGCAGCTGCACCCCGCGTACCGGATGGTGTTCCCGGACGGCTCCGCGCTGGACGTCCACACCGCGGCCGAGGCGATGGAGGAGGAGATCCGGCGTTTCGCCGGCCCGGGCGAGGTCGCCGGCTACCGGCGGCTGCGGGCCTGGCTGCGGGACCTGTACGCGGTGCAGATGCGCCGGTTCATCGACGCCAACTTCGACTCCCCGCTGCAACTGCTCACCCCGGACCTGGCCCGGCTGGCGGCGCTGGGGGGATTCGGCCGCCTGGACGCCCGCGTCGGCCGGTTCCTGTCGGACGAGCGGCTGCGCCGCGCGTTCACCTTCCAAGCCCTGTACGCCGGGGTCCCGCCCGACCGCGCCCTGGCTGCCTACGCCGTGATCGCCTACATGGACACCGTGGCCGGGGTCTACTTCCCCCGCGGCGGCGTGCACGCCTTGGCCCGGGCCATGGCGGACGCGGCCGCCGACGCGGGAGGCGAGTTCCGCTGGGGGAGCGAGGTCACGTCCCTGGAGCGGCGCGGCGACCGGATCACCGCCGTGCGCACCGGCGCCGACGGGCGGATCGCCTGCGACGCGGTGGTGCTCACCGTGGAGCTGCCGACCGCGTACCGGCTGCTGGGCCGCGCACCGCGCCGCCTGGTGCCGCTGCGCCACTCGCCCTCGGCGGTCGTCCTGCACGCGGTCACCCGCCGCACGTGGCCGCGGCTCGGACACCACACCGTCTTCTTCGGAGCGGCCTGGAAACGCACGTTCAGGGAGATCACGCGGACCGGGCGGGTGATGAGCGACCCCTCGCTGCTGGTCACGCGTCCCACCGCGAGCGACCCCGGGCTCGCGCCCCGAGGCAGGCAGCTGCTCTACATCCTCGCGCCGTGCCCCAACACCGCCATCGGGCCGAGCGCCCGCGAATGGGCGACCCTGGGGCCGCGGTATCGCGACGCGTTGGTGGCGGAGCTGGAACGCCGCGGCCTGCACGGCCTCGACGCCGCCATCGAGAGCGAACGCCTGGTCACTCCGGCCGACTGGACGGCGCAGGGGCACGCCGCGGGGACGCCGTTCTCGGTGGCGCACACCCTCGCGCAGACCGGCCCGTTCCGGCCGCGCAACCTCGTGCGGGGCGTGGGCAACGCGGTGCTCGCGGGCTGCGGCACGACGCCCGGCGTCGGCGTCCCCACCGTGCTGATCTCCGGGAAGCTGGCCGCCGCCCGTCTCGTCGGGCCGGGACGTGCCCGCGGCCTGCGACGACGCGGCACGAGGCGGTGGCTCCCATGACGCGGCGGGAACTGGACGCGGCGGGCGTCACCGACCCGGAGCTGCGCGCGGCCTACGAGCGCTGCCGCCGGCTCAACGCCCGACACGGCCGCACATACTTTCTCGCCACCCGGCTGCTGCCGGCGGCGCGGCGTCCCGCCGTCCACGCCCTGTACGGGTTCGCCCGATGGGCCGACGACATCGTGGACGACCTCGACATCGGCGCCACGACGCGGCAACGCGCCGCGGCCCTGCACGCGTTCGAGGAGCGGCTGGTCGCCGGGCTGCGCAGCGGCACCAGCGACGACCCCGTCGTCCGGGCGCTGGCGCACACCGCGGCGGTCTACGACATCGACCACCGGTACTTCCGGGACTTCCTGGCCTCCATGCGCAGCGACCTGGAGGTCACCCGCTACCGCACCTACGCCGACCTGAAGAGCTACATGCACGGCTCGGCGGCCGTCATCGGGCTGCAGATGCTGCCGGTGCTGGGCACGGTGGCGCCGCGGGCGGAGGCGGCGCCGTACGCGGCGGCGCTCGGCATCGCCTTCCAGCTCACCAACTTCCTGCGGGACGTGGGCGAGGACCTCGACCGGGGCCGGGTCTACCTGCCCGAGGAACTGCTGAGCGCGCACGGGGTGGACCGCGAACTGCTGTACTGGAGCCGCGCCACCGGCCGGAGCGACCCCAGGATCCGGGCGGCGATCCGGGAGGCCGCCGACCTGACCGAAGGCGTGTACCGCGAGGCCGCGCCGGGACTGAAGCTGCTGCACCCCGTCTCGCGCCCGTGCATCCGGACGGCGTACGTGCTGTACCACGACATCCTGCGCGTCATCGAGGCGGAGGACTACGCGGTGCTGCACCGGCGGGCCGTGGTGCCGCGCAGGCGGCGGGCGGCGGTGGCGCTCGACGGCGCCGCGCGCGCGGCGGTCGCCAGGCTGCGCACCCGCGTCGCGCCGCCGATCCCCCCGCGCCGCGAGCAGACCGCACGCGCCGACGCACCAGGGGGTGTGCCATGACCGGCTCCGAACACGCGCGGGCGCGGCGGGCGCCGCGCCTGGTGCCGCTGCGGCTGCGGCGCCCGGTGCGCTGGCAGGACCAGCGGGCCACGTGGCGGGACGCGCGGCCCTCGATCATCGCGGGCGCGCTGAAACGGGCGGCCGCCCGGCCGTCCGGCAACTGGTACGTCCTGGGCGCCAGCGCGGACATCGGCGGCGGGCGTCCCTTCGCGCGCACCATCGCCGGCGTGGAGGTCATCGCCTGGCGGGGCCGCGACGGGCTGCTGCGGGCCGGCCCCGGCGTCTGCCCCCACCTGGGCGCCCCGTTGCGGGACGCCCGCGTCCTGTGCGGCAGGGTCGTCTGCCACTGGCACGGCCTCGTCATCGACGGAGCGCCCTACGCGGGCTGGGAGCCGTTCCCCGCCTATGACGACGGCGTACTGGCGTGGGTGAGGCTCGACGCGGTCGGCGGGGAGCCGCCGCTGGAGCGTCCCCTGCTGCCGACCCGGCCGGACCCGGCGCGCCGTCTCGAGGCCGTGTTCAGCGCGGAAGGGGTCTGCGAACCCGAGGACGTGATCGCCAACCGCCTCGACCCCTGGCACGGCGGCTGGCTGCACCCGTACTCGTTCGTGGATCTGACGGTGCGGCGGGCGCCGGCGGAGCGTACGGAGGACGCCGAGGACGACTGCTTCCTGGTGGACGTGTCGTTCAAGGTGGCGGGCCGCGCCGTCGTCCCCGTCCGGGCGCGGTTCACGGCCCCCGGCCCGCGGACGGTGGTCATGCACATCATCGAAGGCGAGGGCCGGACGTCGGCGGTGGAGACGCACGCCGTCCCGCTCGGCCCGGGCCCGGACGGGGCGCCGCGCACCGCCGTCGTGGAAGCGGTCCTGGCGGCCTCCGACCGCCCGGGGTTCTCGGCCGCCCGCGCGATGGCCCCGCTGGTGCGGCCGCTGATGCGGCTGGCCGCCGGACGGCTCTGGCGGGACGACCTCGCCTACGCCGAACGCCGCTGGCGGCTGCGCGCGACGGGCCGATTCCCCGGCTGAACGGCGTCCACCACGTCAAATCCGCCGGGCGCTACCAAGGCGGCCAGCGTGCGGAGCAACCTGGAGCGGCCCGCCCGGGGCACTGTCCACAGGGTCTCCCCTCGCACGCCCCACCGGGCGAGCAGCGCGTTGGCGGCCAGGAAGCCGCTGGTCGCGGCCCGCTCCATCAGCGCCACCGGCAGGTCCGTGCGGACCAGGTCGCCCGCCAGCATCACGTACGGATGCGGGGTGGCCACCGTCGGCCGGTCCCAGTAGCCGCCCGGGGCGAACAGCGGGCAGTCCTCCCGCCACAGGTGCCGGACGTCGACGATCCGCGCCCGCCGCGTCTCCGGGTACACGCGGTGCAGCTGGGCCAGGAGGCGGTCCTGCTCGGCCCGGCGGTCGCAGGTGACGGGCAGCGCGTAGGCGTGCAGTTCGACGATCGATCCGCCGGTGCGGGCCGCCCAGCGCGCCGCCTCGCCCTCCCACCGGTCCGGCAGGCTCACGTTGTCCAGCGTCCCGAAACCGCTGGTGGCGAGGAACGCGGGGCGGTCGGGGCGCGGCGGGCGGTCCAGCCACAGCCGGGACACCAGGAAGGGCGGCGCCGTGCGCAGCCGCTGGACGCGCGCCCGCCACTGCTGGTCGCCGAGTCCGGGCGAGCGCGCGACGACGCCGCGCAGCCCGTCGACGTCCAACGCGAGGATCACCGCGTCGCAGCGGTCGGCGGCCCCCTCGCCCACGATCTCGACGCCGGCTCCGCCGAGCGGCCGGACCTGCTGCACCGGGGTGCCGGGCCGCACCCGCACGCCCAGCCCGTCCAGGTAGGAGCCGAGGGGGTCCCAGAGCGCTTGCGGGAAGGGATCGCGGACCACGTCGAACAGCAGTCCCTCGGCCGAGCCGAGGAAGTAGATGTGGAACATCAGGGCCAGCTCGGCGGCCGACAGCCGCTCCGGGTCGGCGAAGAAGCTGCGCGAGAACACCTCGAAGGCCAGGTGCCGCGCCGCGTCCGGGAAGCCCGTCGCCGTCAGGAACCGCGCGGCGTCGACGGCGTCGAGCCGTTCGTAGATCTGCGGGACGCGCACGTCCAGGAGCGGCCCGGCCGCCGCCGGATTCATCCGGGACAGGTCCCGCCAGCGGAAGCTGGGGCTGAGCGCCACGAACCCCAGCGCGTTCCACGGCGGCGTCTTCGGCACCCGTGCGAAGCGCTCGGACCGGCCGTCAACGTGCTGGAGCGGGTAGTCCGGCAGGCCCGTCAGCATGCCGAGGCCCGCGTCCACCCGGCGCAGCAGTCCGCGCAGGTTGTAGTACTGGCGGAAGAAGGCGTGGAAGCCCCGGGTCATGGTGGCGCGGGACCCGTCGGCCAGCGGCACCGGCCACCCCGCCACCCTGCCTCCGAGCACCTCCTCGCGCTCGTACAGCGTGACCCGTGCGCCGCGTTCGGCGAGCACGGTCGCGGCGGCCAGTCCCGCGATGCCGCCGCCGACGACCGCGACGGCGGGGGCGTCGCCGGTGAACCGGTTCCGCCCGCGGGGCGGGGCGATCATCTCGGCGTGCCGGTCCCGGCCGGGACGCCCGGCGCCGTCCCGGCGGCCCAGCATGCTCCGGCTGTTCACGGCTCGGCTCCTTGAGGCCCCGCCACTCGGTCCGGCGAGGGCGCCCGAAGGGGGCGGACCGGCAGGTCCCGGCGGGGGAGCAGCGGTACTTCCACGGCGGTGCGCAGCATCGGCACGACGGGGGTGTGCATGCCGATCGCGATGTCCTCCCAGAGAGACGTGTCGCCGTCGAGGAAGCGCAGCAGCCGCGCCGTCTGCACCCCCTTGAACAGGTCGGTGAAGAACTGCCCGCCGTCCGCCCGTCCACGGGCCAGCAGCCTGAGCAGGACGGCGTCCATCGCGCGGGCCCGGATGGAGTACGGCGCGGGCGGCACGGGCACGGCCCCCCGCCGGTAGGCGGCGGCGATGGCTCTGCTCTGCCGCTGCACGGCCGCGAAGGTGTAGCCCGTGGCGGGGCGCGTCGCGCCCCCGGCCGTGCCGATGCGGAATACCGAACGGCCCACCCGGCGCGGGAACAAGGCATCGGTCATGGGGATCACCCCCTGCTCGCAGCCGTCGACCCGCAGGGGGCCGAGCCTCAGGATGTCGCGCGTGTAATGCCGGAGCCTCTGTTCGTAGGCGTCGCGGTTCAGCGGCGCGGGGGAGAACTCGGTGTACTCCACCAGGGCCTCCGCAGGGCCGAACGGAAGCACGTAGCCGAACGAGACGCCCCGCGGCGGCTGGGGGGTCCGGAAATCCATCAACACGACGGCGTCGGGGTCGAAAACGGGCGACTCCGCGCGGACGAACCAGCCGCGGAAATGCTGCGCCAACGCGGTTCGCGCCCGTGGCAGGAGGCGCGGCGGACGCGAGTCGAACACCCAGCGCGCCCGCATCGTCAGCCGCCGTCCCCCGGCCGCCGTGCCGCCGACCTCGGCGCCGCCGGGCACGTCGCGCACCGCGTCGACGTCGGCGCGGACGACCCGCACCTCGGGCCGCCCGGCGAGCCGGCGTTCCACCAGGTCCCGGAACCCGGTCGAACTGATCATCTTGTAGCGGTAGGGGCGCGTCCGGCCTGACGCCTCGGTGCCGTCCCCGCCCAGCACCCGCAGCCGCCCCCAAGACGCGGCGACGGCGTCCTCGAACTCGCCCGCGCCCTCCTCCCAGAAACACCAGGTGCGGTCGGGCGGACGCAACGCCTCGTCCACGGCGTCCACCAGCGTCACCGTGGGCGGCGTCCCGGAGTCGTCCATCGCGACGAGGTGGTACGCCAGCGACAGACCGGCCGCCCCCGCGCCGACGATGATGACGTCCGACTCGTCCATGCCCCTCCCCGTCCCGCATGGGATCACCGCGTCCTGTCCCCGAAAGGCCGCCGGTCACACCGGGCAGTCGCCCGGATTCCTCACGGCACGATCACGACGGCGGTCGTGTTCTGGTGGAGCAGGGCGTGGTGGAGGCCGCCCATGGCCATGTCGGGGCCGTGGCGCCGCGCCGCGCCGACCACCACCATGGCGGCCTGGCGGCCGGCGGCCGCCAGCGCCCGCGCGGGGTGCCCCTCGACGGTGGTGTGCGTCACCTGGACCTCCGGGTACTTGGTCCGCCACGCGTCCAGCGACTCCGGCGGCGACGCCGACGGCGACTCTGACGGCGACGCCGACGGCGACTCTGACGGCGACGCCGACGGAGACTCGGACGGCGGCTGCGCCGGCGTCCGGGAGGGTGCGGCCGCGGCGTCCCCGCGGTCGGGCGCGCCGGACCGCCCGCACGTGTGCACCGCGGTGAGCCGCGCGCCGCGCAGGTGCGCCTCCTCGAAGGCCCAGCCGACCGCCCGCTCGCGCTGCGGCTCCTCGATCCCGACGACGACGTGGGCGGGCGCCGCGTCGGGCTCCGGGGCCCAGTCCGGGACCGCCAGGACGGGGCAGCGGCTCCACACCATCGCGCGCACCAGGACCGAGCCGAGCCGCAGACCGCCGAACCCCTCCTGCCCGCCGGTGCCGAGGACGAGCAGCTCCGCGTGCTCGCTCTGCGCCACCAGGGCCCTGCCCGCCTCCTCGGCCAGCAGGCGGATGCGCACGTCCAGGCCCGGGTGCAGGGCCAGCGCGTAGGCCCGGGCGTCGGTGAGCAGGCGCGTCCGTTCGGCCACCAGCGCGTCGTGGGCGGCTTCGCTCAGCGACCCGTCGCGGTAGACGAGCATGGTCGCGTGCACGAGTTCCAGCGGACGGCGGCGAAGGCTCGCCTCCGCGGCCGCCCACGCGACGCAGCGCGGCGACGCGGCCGATCCGTCCAGCCCCGCGATCACGGGTGCCTTCATGAGCCTTCCTCAGCTTCCGTTGTCTCCGCGGGGGTCCCGGCCCGTGTGCGGGGCCATGAGCCGCCGTCTCCTCCACGGCCGGGCGCGCCAGCCCTGACTATTCCGACATTCCCTCAGGTAACGGTCACAGTCCCCGGAGGGGCGAGAACGCCTGGGCCCGGCCTCCAACCGGACCCTTGGCCGTGTCTTTGTCCCTTCTGGCGGATCGGCGCCCGATCGCCCGGGTAAGCCGTGCCTGCCGCCACCGGAGCGCACGCGCCGGCGGCGGTGCGTGACCGCCGGCCGCCGAGGCCGCGCCGAAGGTGGACGGAATGGGACTGCCAGGTGACGAGCAGGCCGTGCTGCGGGAGATCGACGCGGCTTTGGAGCGCGATGACCCGGTCTTGGCCTGGAGGCTGAAGACCCTCCCCGGCCTCGTCCGGGACGCTCGCCGGGACGCCGGGCCGGTGTCGTGGCGGCCTCCCCGGGGAGCGGTCGCCCTGGCGGCGGTGGTCGTCGCGGTGGCGGCGTTGCTGGTCGCCATGGTGGCGCTGGGGACGCGCCATCCCTGCGAGCCGGGCGTCGGCGCGACGGCCCCCACGGCGCATCACGTCCGCTCGTCCGGGCCGCCCGGCGCGGCCGACCGCGGCGGCGCACGTCCGGCCGTTCCCCGCACCTCCAGGGCGACATGCTGACCGACAGGCCGACCGCGCGGCGCGCCGGTCGCCGCGCCGCCCCGGCGCCGCCGCGGCGACC
>NZ_BCQU01000076.1:0-30352 GCF_001552235.1 Actinomadura rubrobrunea NBRC 15275
AGTTTCAGGGAGTGGGCCACGAGGTCGTCGGGGTAGTCGCAGTCGAGGTCTTCGAAGGTCCGCTCGGGGGCGGTCTCGTCCAGCAGCACGGCGCGGCGGATGCGGTCGATGCGGAACACGCGGCCCTCGCCGCGCAGGCGGCACCAGCCGAGGAAGTACCACATGCGGTACCCGGCGGTGAACGCGACCGGTTCGACGTCGCGTTCGGTGGCGGTGCCGGAGCCGTCGACGTACAGCAGGCGCACCACGCGGCGGGCGGCCACGGCCTCTTCCAGCACGGCGGGCACCGACGCGGGCGCGTCCGCCTCGGCCGGGATCAGGAACCGGATGCGGTCGGCCAGCTCCCGGGCCGAGGCGCCGTCGGACGCCGACATCGCCGAGAAGATCTTGCGCAGCGCGGTGCGGGCCGCGCGCGAGTACGGCGAGCCGCCGGCCCGGCTCAGGGCGATCGCGACGGCGACGGCCTCGGCGGGGGTGAAGTTGAGCGGGGGCAGGGTGCGGCTCTTGTCGAGGGTGTAGCCGCCGCCGCGGCCCACGTCCGCGTAGATCGGCACCCCGGCCTGCTGGAGCGCGGCGATGTCGCGTTCGACGGTGCGGACGCTGACCTCGAACCGGGCGGCCAGCTCCCGCGCGCTCAGCCGGCGCGGCGCGCACGCCCGCAGCTCCTCCACCATGGCGTACAGGCGGTCGGTACGGTTCACGCGTCGACTCTATGTGGCGCCCGCGACACTGCCTGATTCGTCCGCTTGGCAGAGCGGGCGGTTCGCGCCCTCGCAGGTCTGGGCTCGAACCACTCAAGCGTCGACGCCCCGACAGCGTCCGCCGCCCAGTGGCGGGCAGGGGTCGGCCGGGGGAGCGCGTCACAGGGAGCCGATGAAGTCGATCATGGCGCGGTTGACCTCGTCGGGGCGCTCCTGCTGGGTCCAGTGGCCGCAGCCGGGCAGCCAGACGGTGCCGCGCAGATCGGGGACGACGTCGCTCATCGAGGCGACGCTCTCCCGGGCGCCCGGGGCGGCGGCGACGAGGTCGCGGTCGCCGGCGATGAACAGGGCCGGCGGCGTGATCGGGGCGCGGTGCCAGGCGGCGGTGAGCTCCCAGTTGCGGTCCAGGTTCCGGTACCAGTTGAGGGGGCCGGTGAAGCCGCTCGGCTCGTATTCGCGGACGAACGCGGCGATGTCGTCCTCGGTGAGCCAGCCCGGAAGCTCCTCGGGTTCGGGGCAGACGTCGAGGAAGCCGCCGCCCTCGGGGACGATCGGGACCAGGCCGGGGGCGTCGCCGGACGCGGCGTACAGCAGCCGCCGGAACGTGGCGGCGCGGTCGCGGTCGAGCTCCGCCTCGGGCACGTCGGGCTGCTGGAAGTACACCATGTAGAAGCCGTCGCCGAGTTGCTCCCGCAGCGCCGCGACGGGGGGACGCGAGGAGCGGCGGCGGTGCGGCACCGACAGGCCGATCACGCCGCGCACCCGGTCGGGGCGCAGCTGCGCCGTGGCCCAGGCGACCGGGGCGCCCCAGTCGTGCCCGGCGACGACGGCGCGGTCCTCGCCGAGCGCGTCGATCAGCCCGACGACGTCGCCGACCAGGTGCAGGATCGTGCAGTCCTCGACGCGGGCGGGCCCGCCGGTGCGGGCGTAGCCGCGCTGGTCGGGCGCGACCGCGTGGTATCCGGCCTCGGCGAGGGCGACGAGCTGGTGCCGCCAGGAGTACCAGCACTCGGGGAAGCCGTGCAGCAGCAGGACCAGGGGGCCGCTGCCCGCCTCGGCGATGTGCATCCGCAGCCCGCTGGTGGACTGGACATGGCGATGCGTGATCTCGATCATGGGGCCACCTCACGTTCGACGGCACCGCCGACGGTAGCCCGCCGCGGTCGGACCGGAGACGGCCGCCCCCGCGCGGCGGCGTCGCCGCAGGTCGGCCGTTCGGCCGTGGGGCGGCCACACCGTTCGGGGCGGCATTGTGTCCGCCGTCTCCATAGGAGCGGGGCGGCGGCGTCCGTAGGTTTCGGGCATGACGAGCGTGCACTCCCAGACCGCAGCCCCGGCCGATCTGGATCTGAGCGGCAGGCGCGCCCTGGTGACCGGCGGCGCGGGCGGCATCGGGCTGGCCTGCGCCGAGCGGCTCGCCGCGGCGGGGGCGCGGGTGACGATCGTGGACGTGCGCGGCGGCCCGGCGCGGGAGGCGGCCGAGCGGCTCGGCGGGACGGCCCGCGTCGCCGACCTGGCCGATCCGGGGCAGCTGGACGCCCTGGCCCGCGACTGCGACGTCGACATCATCGTCAACAACGCCGGGATCCAGCACGTGGCGCCGCTGCAGGAGTTCCCTCCCGAGACGTTCACCGCGATCATGCGGATCATGGTGGAGGCGCCGTTCCGGCTGGTGCGGGCCGCGCTGCCGGGCATGTACGAGCGCGGCTGGGGACGGGTGGTCAACATCTCGTCGGTGCACGGGCTGCGCGCGTCCCCCTACAAGGCGGCGTACGTGGCGGCCAAGCACGCGCTGGAGGGGCTGTCCAAGGTGATCGCCCTGGAGGGCGCGCCGCACGGCGTGACGTCCAACTGCGTGTGCCCCGCGTACGTGCGCACGCCGCTGGTGGAAGGGCAGATCGCCGACCAGGCCCGGGTCCACGGCCTGTCGCCGGAGGCGGTGACGACCGAGGTGATGCTGGCGCGGACGGCGATCAAGCGGCTGATCGAGCCGGCGGAGGTGGCCGAGACGGTGGCGTTCCTGTGCGCCCCGCGGGCCGCCATGATCACCGGGGCGTCGATCACGCTGGACGGCGGATGGACCGCCCACTGACCGAGCGTCGGTCGGCGGATGGACCGGCGGCGGCCGGGACGCCCAGAATGTCCCGCATGACCTGCGCCGTCTTTCTCGAGCTGCTGGCCCGCGAGGCGTCCCCGGTGGAGTTCGAGGGGCCGCTGGTGGAGGCCCGCGCGGCGGGCGCCGGGCCGGAGGTGCTGGCGGAGCTGGAGGCGGCCAAGCTGGCGGCGCTGCGGGTGCGGTCGGTGATGCGGCGGCACGCGCGGCGCGAGGCGCAGCTGCAGGCGCTGTTCGACACCGCGGGCGACCTGGCCGGGCTGCGCGACCTGGACGCGGTGCTGGAGGCGATCGTGCGCCGCGCCCGCCGGCTGCTGTCGGCGGACATCTCGTACATGACGCTGATCGACGAGGAGCGCGGCGACACCTACATGCGGGTGACGGACGGGTCGGTGTCGGCGGCGTTCCGGCGGCTGCGGCTGCCGATGGGCGCCGGCCTGGGCGGGCTGGTCGCGCAGACAGCGACGCCCTACACCAGCGCCCGGTACCTGAACGACCCGCGCTTCCGGCACCGCGACTTCATCGACTCGGCGGTGGCCGAGGAGGGCCTGGTGGCGATCCTCGGCGTGCCGATGATGCTGGGCGGCCGCGTGATCGGGGTGCTGTTCGCGGCCAACCGCAGGGAACGGCCGTTCGACCAGGAGGACGTGGCGCTGCTGGGGTCGCTGGCGGCGCACGCGGCGGTCGCCATCGACAACGCGCGCCTGCTGGAGGAGACCCGCACCGCGCTGGAGGAGCTGAGCGCGGCCAACGAGGAGATCCGCGCGCACAGCGCCGCGGTGGAGCGGGCCGCGCAGGCGCACGACCGCATGACCGCGCTGGTGGTGCGCGGCGGCGGGGTGGAGGACGTGGCGGCCGTCGTCACCGAGGTGCTGGGCGGGACGCTGCACGTCCTGGACGCGGACGGACGGCGCCTGGCCACGGCGGGCGACCCCGCCGACGTCCTCACCGACGAGGAGCTGTCCGGGGTGATGGCCTCGGCCCGCAACATCCGGGCGCAGGGCCGCACGGTGCGGCGGGGCGACCTGTGGATCGCGTCGGTGTCCACCGGTGACGAGATGCTGGGCACGCTGGTGCTGCGCGCGCCGGACGAGGTGCCCGACGACGGGCGCCGCATCCTGGAGCGGGCCGCGCTGGTGACCGCGCTGCTGCTGCTGTTCCGCCGCAGCGTGGCCGAGGCGGAGGGCCGCGTGCGCGGCGACCTGCTCGACGACCTGGTGTCGGGGCGGGAGCTGGACGCCGACGCGTTCAAGGCGCGGGCCGGGCGGGTCGGGGTCGACGTGGACGCGCCGCACGTGGTGCTGTCGGCGCGGTACCAGTCGCCGGACCACCGTTCCCGCGCGGCGTTCTGGGCCGCGTCGCACGCGGCGGTGGAGCGCGGGCTGGCCGCGTCAAGGGGCGGGGAGGTCGTGCTGATGCTGCCCGGGAGCGACCCCGGGGCGGCGGCCAGGCGCGTGGCCAAGGAGATGGGCGCCTCCCTGGGCGCGCCGGTCACCGTGGGCGCGGCGGGGCCCGTGCACGGGCCGGACGAGGTGGCGGCCGCCGCCCGGGAGGCCGCGCGCTGCGCCGAGGCGCTGCTGGCGCTCGGCCGCCACGGGGAGGGCGCGGGCGCCGCGGACCTGGGCTTCGTCGGCCTGCTCATCGCGGACGGCCGCGACGTGGACGGCTTCCTGACGAGCGCGCTGGGCCCGGTGCTGGACTACGACGCCCGCCGCGGCACCTCGCTCATCGAGACCCTGGACACCTACTTCGGCACCGGCCGCAGCCTGTCGCGGACCGCCGAACGCCTGCACATCCACGTCAACACCGTCACCCAGCGCCTGGACCGCGTGGGCCGGCTCCTGGGCGAGGACTGGCAGTCCCCCGACCGGGCCCTGGAGGTGCAGCTCGCGCTCCGGCTGCACCGCCTGCGCGCCGGGTCGGCCCTCCGGGGCGCGTGACCCCGCCGCGCTGACGGCATGCCCGCACACCTTACGGCGGCGTCTTCGAACGCCTGTGCAGCGCGCGCCTGCGCTCAGGCGCGCGCTGCACACCGTCAGGCGCGGGCGTCGGAGAGCGTGTCGGAGTTCGCGGGCTTGTTATCCGACGGCTCCGGGGCCGCCGCCCGGGAGGCGCCGGCGCGCGAGGCCAGCAGGTGGCGGACCGTGCCCCAGATGCCGCGGCGGAAGACCAGCACGACCAGCATGAAGATGGCGCCGGTGATGATGCCGGTCTCCTCGAAGCCCGCCGTGGCCAGGCGGTCGTTCAGCTCGACGATCAGCGCCGCGCCCAGGGCGCCGCCCCACAGGGTGCCGATGCCGCCGAGCACGACCATCATCACGACCTGCCCGGACGTCGTCCAGTACACCTCCTGCAGGGACGCGAAGCCGTGGCTGATGGCGAACAGCCCGCCCGCGACGCCCGACAGCGCCGCCGACAGGACGAACGCCAGCAGCTTGTACCGGTCCACCGGGTAGCCGAGCGCGCGGGCGCGGGCCGGGTTGTCGCGGATCGACACCAGCACGCGGCCGAACGGCGACCGCACGATCCGCCAGGCGACGAAGAACCCGGCCAGCACGAACGGCAGGCCCGCGTAGTAGAAGTAGAACGGGTCGGACAGGTCCAGCCCGAACAGTTCGCGGGGGATGCCCTGCAGGCCGTTCTCGCCGCCGGTCACGTCCCGCCACTGGTTGGCGACGAAGTACACCATCTGCGCGAACGCCAGCGTGACCATGGCGAAGTAGATGCCGCGCAGCCGCACCGACAGGTATCCGATCGGCACCGCCAGCAGGGCCGCCAGCAGCGCGCCGCCCAGCACCGCCGCCGGGAACGGCAGGCCGGTGTGCAGCGCGATCAGGCCCGCGGTGTAGGCGGCGCCGCCCCAGAACGCGGCGTGCCCGAACGACAGCAGCCCGGTGAAGCCGAGCAGCAGGTCCACGGCCGCGGCGAACAGCGCCCAGCAGGCGATGTCCATGGCGACCGGCGGGTAGATCAGCCACGGCAGGGCCAGCGCCACCGCCAGCCCGGCGACCGCGGGCACCGGCCGCCGGGCGAGCATGGAGAGGATCACAGCGCCTCCTCGCGTCCGAACAGCCCGGCCGGGCGCCACAGGAGCACGGCCGCCATCAGGATGAACACCAGGGTCTGGGACAGCGCGGGCACGTACAGGTTGCCCAGGGCCGACACCAGGCCGACGGCGAACCCGGCGGCGACCGACCCGAACACCGACCCGAGCCCGCCGATCACCACGACCGCGAACACCGTGATGATGAGGTCGGCGCCCATCAGCGGGTTGACCGCGCGCATCGGCGCGGCGAGCACCCCGGCGAACGCGGCGAGCGCGATGCCGAACCCGAACACCGGCGACACCCAGCGCGCCACGTCGATGCCGAGCGCGCGGGTCAGCTCGGGCCGCTCGGTGGACGCCCGCACGATCATCCCGACGCGGGTGCGGGTGAGGACGAGCCACACCGTCCCGCACACCGCGAGCGACACGGCGAGCACGAACACCTGGTAGGCGGGGTAGGTGAACAGCCCCAGGTCGATGGAGCCGCCGAAGGGGCGCGGGTACGGCTGCGACTGCACCCCGTACCGGTGCTTCACCACGTCCTGCAGGATCAGCGCCAGCCCGAACGTCAGCAGGAAGTTGTAGAGCGGGTCGAGCGGCGCGAGACGCTGGATGAACAGCCGTTCCAGCGCGATGCCCGCCAGCCCCAGGACGATCGGCACGACGAACAGCGCGACCCAGAAGTTCACGCCGAAGGAGTCCAGCAGGATGAACGCGCCGAACGCCCCGAGCATGTAGAACGCGCCGTGGGCGAAGTTGACCACGCCCAGCATTCCGAAGATGACGGCCAGGCCGAGGGCGAGCAGGGCGTAGAACGACCCGCTCACCAGCCCGTTGAACGCCTGTTCCAGCACGAGGGCCTCCGGGACGTCACAGCTTGCAGGCGGGGTCGACCGGCTGGAACGCCTCGGCCGCGGGGATGGTCTTCAGGATCTTCTCGTAGTCCCAGGGCTCCTTGACGTCCTTGAACGCCTTGACCTGCGCCAGGTAGACGTCGTGCGTCAGCAGGTGGTCCTCGGCGCGGATCGTGCCGTTGCGGGCGAACACGTCGTTGACCTTGGCGCCCTCCAGCTGCTTGACGACGTCGTCGGACTTGTCCGTGCCGGCCCGCTGCACGGCCTCCAGGTACTGCAGCGCCGCCGAGTAGTCGCCGGCCTGCACCGCCGTGGGCCGCTTGCCGGTCTTGGCCTGGTACTTGTCGGCCCACGCCCGGTTGGTGGCGTCCATGTTCCAGTACCAGAAGTCGGTGAAGCGGGTCTCCGACAGGGCGTCCGGGCCCAGGGAGTGGATGTCGGTGATGAACATCAGCCCGACCGCGAGGCCCACGCCCTTGTCGCGCAGCTTGTACTCGTTGTACTGCTTGACGAGGTTCACCAGGTCGCCGCCGGCCTGCATGGTGCCGAGCACCTGCGGCTTGGGATCGAGCCCAGGGGCCTTCAGCAGGAACGTGGAGAAGTTGTCATTGGGGAACGGCGCGGGGTCGGACTTGACCACGTTCCCGCCCGCGTTCCGCACGGCGGCGGTGAACGTCTTCTGCATGTCCTGGCCGAAGGCGTAGTCCGGGTAGACCACGTACCAGTTCTTGGCGCCGTCCTTGGTCAGCGCCGTCCCGGTGCCGTGCGCCAGCATGTAGCTGTTGTAGCCGTAGTGGAAGGTGTACTTGTTGCAGCTCTTGCCGGTCAGCTCGGTGGTGGCGGCGCCGATGTCGATGAACACCTTCTTCTTGTTCTTGGCGACGTTGGCGACGGCGAGCGCGGCCGAGGAGGTCGGCACGTCCAGGATCACGTCGGCCTTCCGCCGGTCGTACAGCTCCTGCGCCTTGGAGTTGGCCACGTCGGGCTTGTTCTGGTGGTCGGCGGCGATCACTTCGATCGTGTCGGCGACGGCCTTGTCGCCGTATTTCGCCTTGTAGTCCGCCACGGCCATGCGCACCGCCTCGACGCCGCCGCGGCCGGACACGTCGGCGTAGACCCCCGACTGGTCGTTGAGGACGGCCAGCACGACCTTGCCGTCGCTGATCTTGCCGCCGCCGCCGGCCGGGCCGCCGCCGCATCCGGCGAGCAGCGCTCCGGCGGCCGCCAGCGCCAGCGACGGGACGACACAGCGGCGCACCCGGGCCGGACCGCCGGATGCCGCCGCGCGCGGGGAAATCACCATGGGGGTTCTCCTAGATTCCGAGGTAGTCGAGTAGCTCGTGCTCGCGGGCGCGGACCTCGGCGTTGTCCATCGACTCCACGATCCGGCCCTCGGCGATCAGGTGGTGGCGGTCGGCGACGGTGGCGGCGAAGTGCACGTTCTGCTCGATGAGCAGCACGGTCACGCCCGCCGCCTTCACCTCGCGCAGGATGTCGCCGATCTGCTGGACGATCAGCGGGGACAGGCCCTCGGTGGGCTCGTCGCACAGCAGCAGCCGCGCCCCGGTGCGCAGCACGCGCGCCAGCGCGAGCATCTGCTGCTCGCCGCCCGACAGCTTCGTGCCGGGGAAGCGGCGCCGTTCGCGCAGCCGAGGGAACGTCTCGTACACCCGCTCCAGCGGCCAGGCGTCCTTGCCGCTGACGGGGGGCAGGAGCAGGTTCTCCTCGACGGTGAGCGTGGCGTAGACACCGCGGTCGTCGGGGACGTAGCCGAGGCCGCGGCGGGCGCGGCGGTGCGGGCCGAGGGCGGTGATGTCCTCGCCCAGGAACTCGATCGTCCCGGACGTCTTGCCGTGCAGCCCCATCAGGCAGCGCAGCAGGGTGGTCTTGCCGGCGCCGTTGCGGCCGACCAGCGTGACGATCTCGCCCTCGGCGACCTCCAGGGACACCTCGCGCAGCGCCTGCGCCTCGCCGTACCAGGCCGACAGACGGTCAACGCGCAGCATCGGAGTCTCCCAGGTAGGCGGCGACGACGCGGGGGTCGCGGCGGATCTCGGCGTAGGGGCCCTCGGCCAGGACGCGGCCGTGCTGCAGGACGGTCACCCGGTCGGCCAGGCTGGCGACCACGTTCATGTTGTGCTCGACCAGCACGACCGTGCGGCCGTCCCGGACGCGGCGGACGAGGTCCACGGTGCGGTCGACGTCCTCCACGCCCATCCCGGCGGTCGGCTCGTCCAGCAGCAGCACCTTCGGGTCGAGCGCCAGCGCGAGGGCGAGTTCCAGGGCGCGCTTGCGCCCGTAGGCCAGCGACGCGGCCGGCACGTGGGCGTGGTCGGCCAGGCCGACGCGCTCCAGCAGCTCGTCGGCGCGGCCGGAGAAGCGGCCCAGCGCGCGGTCGGACTTCCAGAACCGCCAGCCGAGGCCGGTGCGGCCGGCCAGCGCCAGCTCCACGTGCTGGCGGGGGGTGAGCTCGGCGAACAGGCTGGTGATCTGGAAGGAGCGGGCCACGCCGAGACGGGCGATCCGCTCGGGGCTCAGGCCCGCCAGCTCGCGCCCCTCCAGCCGCACGCTGCCCGCCGACGGCCGCAGGAACCCGGTCAGCAGGTTGAACAGCGTGGTCTTGCCCGCGCCGTTGGGCCCGACCAGCGCGTGCACGCTGCCCTCGGCGACGTCCAGGTCCACGCCGTCCACGGCCCGGAACCCGCGGAACTCCTTGACCAGGCCCCGGGCGCGCAGGACAGGACCGTCCATGCAGCCTCCTCGCACTCGCGACGTGACCCGGACCACACCGGGCCGCCGTGACCGTGAACGCTAGGAGTCCCGGGGTGACGCGGCCATGTGGCGCGTCCACACATTCGCGGGCCCGAACACCGAGGTGGCCCACATCACACCTCTGTCGCCGGGGTTTGGCGGCGGGGTGGCGGGCGTCCCCACATCGCGGCGGCCAAGAGTGGGTCCCGGCAACGTGGCCCGTGTCACGCGCCGCGAGGACCATGGCGGGCGTTCACCTCCCCGGCGAAGGAGCCGCCATGCCGACAGTTCGTCTTCGCCTTCTCAGCACGGGCGCCGCCGCCCTGACCGCGCTGACGCTCATGCCCGCCCCCGCCCGCGCCCAGACGGGGTGCGGCGCGCGGCTCGTCGTCCCGGGCGCGCAGCACCAGGTCGCGGCCTGCCTGGACGACCTGACGACGGCGGGCACGGTCGCGTCCGGCCACACCGTCCGGGACGACTGGGCGGGGCTGCACCCGGCGGGCACGCGCAACCCGACCGGGGTGCCGGGAATCCAGATCGACGGCTACTTCCCGGACTCCTCGACCTTCAACACCCACCACGGCTGGAACCACGACGCGCAGTTCGTCATCCGGCTGCCCGAGAAATGGAACGGCGGCCTGGTCGTCACGGGATCGCCGGGGAACCGCCGCCAGTACGCCAACGACTTCGCCATCTCCGACTGGGTGCTCGCCAAGGGATACGCGTTCGCCGCCACGGACAAGGGCAACAGCGGTACCGAGTTCTATAAGGACGGCCGCCGCCCCGGGGACGCCATCGTCGAATGGAACCACCGGGTGACGCAGCTGACCATCGCGGCCAAAGCGGTCGTGACGCAGCGCTACGGCAGGCCCCCGCGCCGCACCTTCGCCGCCGGCATCTCCAACGGCGGCTACCTGGTGCGCTGGCAGTTGGAGAACCGGCCGGAGCTGTACGACGGAGGCATCGACTCCGAAGGCACCCTGTGGCGCGCCGACGGCCCCAACGCGCTGACGTTCCTGCCGCCCATACTGCGCGCGTACCCGTCGTACGCCGAGACCGGGGACCCGGCCGCGCACCGGGCCCTTCTCGACGCCGGCCTCGCTCCCGGCTCAGAGTTCCTGTGGCCGTACCACGACCAGGTGTACTGGGGGCTGACCCAGCGCATCTACCGCCAGGAGCTCGACCCCTCCTACACCGGCGCGGAGGCCGACTACGACTACTTCTCACGTCCGGCATCGGTGCGCAGGGCGGTCGAGCGCATCTCTCTGACCGGACGCATCCGCAAACCGCTCATCACCCTGCACGGCACGTACGACGCGCTGCTGCCCATCGCCAAGGTCTCCGACGTGTACGCGCAGATGGTGCGCGCGTCGAAGGCCGCGCCGTACCGCTACTACCGGCTCGAAGGCGGCAACCACGTCGACGGCCTCTACGACGCCTACCCAGACCGGCTCCGACCGCTGCTGCCGTGCATGCGCAGCGCGTTCAGCGCCTTGGAGACCTGGGTCGCGGGCGGCCAGGCGCCTCCGCCGAGCGCCACCCTGCCCCGGCCCACTTCGGGGGATCCCGCCAACAGCTGCTCCCTCAGCGGCTAATCCACCCCGACGGGAGGTCATCGATGAAACTCCCCACTCGCAAGCTCGCGACCGTCCTGAGCGCGGTCGCGGGCGTACTGATCGCCACGACCGCCCAGTCCCCCGCCGCCGCGGCGGCGGAATCGCTGCCCCGCCTCAACATCAGCGCCGTCTACGCCAGCGGCGTGTCGTCCGGCGGCTACATGGCCGACCAGCTGCACGTCGCCTATTCCGGCACGGTCAAAGGCGTCGGAATCTTCAGCGCCGGGGCGTACCACTGCGCCCGCGGCAGCATCACCACCGCGCAGCTCGCGTGCATGAACGACCTGTACGACGACAACCCCGCCGAGCTGCAGCGCATCGCGTCCGACCGGGCCGCCCAAGGCCGCATCGACCCCGTCTCCAACCTGGCCGGGCACAAGGTGTGGCTCTACCACGGCGTCAACGACTACACCGTGAAGCAGTCGGTCACCGACGGGCTCGCCACGTTCTACCAGGCCTTCGGCGCGAACGTGGCGTACACCAAGACCTCCTTGGCCGGGCACGCCTGGGTCAGCCCGATCGGCCCGAACCCGTGCGTGGCCACCTACACGCCGTACATCAACAAGTGCTCCGACGACCCTGAGGGGTCGATGCTGCGCCATCTGCTCGGCAGCGTCGCCGCCCCCGCGTCCACGCCCACCGGCACGCTCCTGAGCTTCGACCAGAACCAGTACGCCCCCAACGGCAACGCGGCGTCCATCAGCATGGGCGGCACCGGGTTCGCCTACATCCCGCAGAACTGCGCCAATGGGGCGTCGTGCCGCCTGATCGTCGCCCTGCACGGATGCCAGCAGGGCTACAACACGATCGGCACCACGTTCGTCACCAGGGCCTACCTGAACGAATACGCCGACACCAACAACCTCGTCGTCCTCTACCCGCAGGCCACGGCCAGCGCTCTGACGAACCCCCAGGGCTGCTGGAACTGGTGGGGGTACGGCGGGGACACCGCCTACGACATGAAGGGCGGCAAGCAGATCGAGACCCTGATGCGCATGGTCCGTGCCCTCGGCGCCTGACCGCCCGGCCCTCGGCGCATGACCGCCCGGCCCTCAGGAGCCCCCGCGCGCCCAGGCGAGCAGGTCGTCGGCGCTCATGGTGTTGACGACCTGCTCGGGCGCGACGCCGCAGCGGGCGGCGCGGTCGCAGCCGTTGGGCTGCCAGTCGAGCTGGCCGGGGGCGTGCGCGTCGGAGTCGATCGCGAACCGGCAGCCCGCCTCGACCGCCAGCCGCAGCAGCCGCTTGGGCGGGTCCAGCCGCTCCGGCCGCGAATTGATCTCCACCGCGACGTCGTAGGCCGCGCAGGCGTCGAACACCAGCGCGGCGTCGAACTGCGACTCCGGCCGCACGCCGCCGCGCCGCCCGCCGCCCTTGACGATCCGCCCGGTGCAGTGCCCCAGGACGTTCACCCGCGGGTCGCGCACCGCCGCGACCATCCGCCGCGTCATCGCCGCGCGGTCCATGCGGAGCTTGGAATGGACGCTGGCCACCACCACGTCCAGCCGGTCCAGCAGCTCCGGGTCCTGGTCCAGCGAGCCGTCCTCGAGGATGTCGACCTCGATGCCGGTCAGGACGCGAAACGGCGCCAGCTCGGCGCTCAGCTCCGCCACCGCGTCCAGCTGCCGCCGCAGCCGCTCGGCCGACAGCCCGTTCGCCACGGTCAGGCGCGGCGAGTGGTCGGTCAGCGCGATGTAGTCGTGGCCGAGGTCGCGGGCGGTCTCGGCCATCTCCCTGATGGACGCGCCGCCGTCCGACCAGTCGCTGTGGGTGTGCAGGTCGCCCCGCAGCGCCCGCCGCAGCGCCGCGGCCGCCTCGTCCAGCGGCGCGCCCTCGGTCGCCTCCAGCCGCCGCAGGTACACCGGGGTCTCCCCGCGCAGCGCCTCCTCGATCACCAGGGCGGTGACCTTGCCGATGCCGGGCAGCTCGGTCAGCGTGCCGCGCCGCGCCCGCTCGGCCAGCTCGTCGCGCGGCGTGCGCCCGGCCAGGTCGGCCGCGTTCCGGAACGCCCGCACACGGTAGGTCGGCTCGTGCGCGCGCTCCAGCAGGAACGCGATGCGCCGCAACGCCTCCACGGGGTCCACTCCCCGACCGTACCCAGGTATGACCTCGAAGTCGCACCACGGTGTCATTCGCCGAGGCCCGCGGCGGCCATAGCCTTGCGCACATGAGCGGCGACGACACCCCGAAGCAGGGCCTGGCGCAGACGCTCGTTCTGGCGGTGCGGCCCTTCGTCGCCGGCGTCGCCGGGGCGGCAGAGCCGCGCCGGGCCGACCGGCCGTGGCCGCCGCGGCTGCGCGACACCCGCCTGAACCGCCTGCCGTTCGCCGTCGTCCTCCAGGTGATCGACCTGGCGATAGCGGTGATCATCGCCTTCGGGACGTACTCCCTGCTGGTCACCGAGACCGCCGAACGCGGCCTGTCGGTGTCGAACGGGGAGCTGGGCATCGCCTCGTTCCTGCTGGCGCTGCCTATGGCGCTGCGCGAACGCCATCCCGTGGCCGCGTGGCGGCTGCTGTACGTGGCGATGCTCTACTCCGGGACGCACCACTGGCTGGACGTGCCGTTCCCCCCGGGCGGATCGGTCGCCGGCGTGCTGATCCTCTACACGGTGGCGGTGCGCTGCTCGGTCACCCTGACCGTCGGCGTCGGACTGTGGTCCGTCCTCGGGGTGCTGCTGGTCGACCAGCAGACGGGCGCCGGCGCGGCGGTGTTCGTGGCGGTGCCGCTGCTGATCGGGGCGTTCGTCCGGCTGCGCCAGAAGACCCGCGACGAGCTGGCCGAACGGGATCAGGCCGCGGCCCGGGAGCTGGCCGAGCAGCGCAAGCGGCACCGCGAGGCCGAGGCCGTGCTCAAGGAGCGCCAGCGCATCGCCCGGGAGCTGCACGACGTGGTGGCCCACCACATGTCGATGATCGCGATCCAGGCGGAGGCCGCGCCGTACACGGTGCCGGAGGTGCCCGACAAGATCCGCCGGGATCTGGCGGAGATCCGCGCGACCGCGCTCGAGGCGCTCACCGAGATGCGCCGCATCCTGGGCGTGCTGCGCTCGGAGGACGGCGTGGAGACCGCGCCGCAGCCGGGGCTGGACCGGCTGGACGCGCTGATGCGGTCCGCCCGCGGCGCCGGGCTGACCGTGAACAGCAGCGTCACCGGCGACCTGGCGGCCGTGCCGCAGGGCGTCGCGCTCAGCGCGTACCGCATCCTGCAGGAGGCGCTCAGCAACGTCATGCGGCACGCCCCCGGCGCCGTCGTGGACGTCGAGCTGATCCAGCAGGAGGGCATCCTGTTGATCAGCGTGATCAACGGTCCCCCCGCCCCGGGGCACCGCCCGTCGTCGCTGTCGCCGCCCGGCGAGGGGCACGGCCTGGTCGGCATGCGCGAGCGGGCCGCCATGCTGGGCGGCGGGGTGACCGCCAAACCCACCCCCGAAGGAGGCTTCGCCGTGACCGCCACGCTCCCGCTGGGGACCCGGACATGACGATCCGCGTGGTCATCGTCGACGACCAGGGCATGGTCCGCACCGGGTTCGGGGTGCTGCTCAACGCCCAGCCCGACATCGAGGTGGTCGGCGAGGCGGTCGACGGCGCGCAAGCGCTGGCGGTGGTCGCCGAGACGCGGCCCGACGTGGTCCTCATGGACGTGCGGATGCCGGTCATGGACGGCCTGGAGGCGACCCGCCGGCTGCTCAAGGACGCCGACCCAGGCGGCGCGCCTCCCCCGAAGGTGCTCATGCTCACCACCTTCGACCTCGACGACTACGTGTACGAGGCGCTGCGCGCGGGCGCGAGCGGCTTCCTGCTCAAGGACGCCTCCGCCGCCGAGCTGGCCGAGGCGGTGCGGATCATCGCGGCGGGCGACGCGCTGCTGTCCCCGTCGGTGACGCGGCGGCTGATCGCCGAGTTCGCCCGGCTGGGCGCGCCGCGCGCGCCGTCCCGGGAGCGGCTGGGCGAGCTGACCGAACGGGAGACCGAGGTGCTGACCCTCGTCGCCCGCGGGCTGTCCAACGCCGAGATCGCCGCCCGACTGGTGGTGGCCGAGCAGACCGTCAAGACGCACTTCGGCCGCATCCTCGCCAAGCTCGGCCTGCGCGACCGGCCGCAGGCCATCGTCTACGCCTACGAGGTCGGCCTGGTCCGTCCCGGCGACTAGCGTCGGCGTCACCCCCGTCAGCGTCACCCCGTCAGCGTCACCCCGTCAGCGTCACCCCCGTCATACCTGGGGACGACGCGGAAGGACGGCTCCGCCGTGTGATCCGGGCTACGGGCGGCGGCTCCTAGCTTCCTGGCCAGTGCACTCCGCTGACCAGGAAGGACACCGCCCGTGCGCAGCCCCGTCCCCCGAAGGGCCCTGGCCGTCACCGCGGCCGTGCCGGCGGTCGTCGCGACGACCGCCGGGGCCGGCCACCCTGCGCCGTACGCGGCGCCGCAGGCCGGGCCGCAGCTGTCGCCCGCCTCGCTCGACGCGCGCTACGCCGTCGTCCGCGACGACATCCGGCGGGCCTACGTCGCCGCGCGTCAACTGGGGGACGGCGACCGCGCCGAGGCGCTGCGCGCGTTCCTCGCGCCCGGACGCCGCTTCCTGGCGTTCGACGCGCGCGGCCACGGCCAGGCCGTCGAGGTCGTCGGCGACCTCGCCCGAGCCGAACGGGTGGCGGTGCTGGTGCCGGGCGCGGACGGCCGGCTGTCCAACTTCGACGATCCCAAGTGGGCGGGCGGCGGCGCCCGCGCCGTCTACCGGCAGGCGCGGCGGACGGCTCCCGGCGTACGTGTCGCGGTGGTGGCCTGGCTCGGATACTCCTCCCCCTCCACCATCAGCCCGACAGTGCTCACCCCAGGACGCGCCTCCGACGGCGCGCGCAAGCTGCACCGCTTCTTGTCGGAGCTGCACCGTGCCAACGGGCGCGCCCGTATGGCGCTGCTGTGCCACAGCTACGGCTCGGTGATATGCGGCAAGGCCGCCAGTGGTTTGCGGTCGCTGCCAGTGGACGACATCGCGCTGTACGGCAGTCCTGGCGTCACCGTCTCGTCGGTCGCGGCCATGCACACCAGGGCGCGCGTATGGGCGGGACGGGCCGACGGCGACTGGACGCGGTACGTGCCTAAGGTGCGTGTGGCCGGCCTGGGGTTCGGCCCCGACCCGGCTGCCGAGTCGTTCGGCGCGTTGCGTTTCGCCGCCGGGAAGGGTGCGCACAGCGGATACCTGCGTCCCGGATCGGTGTCACTGCGCAACCTCACCTACATCGCGCTCGGCCGCACGGCGGAGGTGACCCGTGATTGACGCACGGCGGCCCACTCTGGCGACGCGGATCGCGGCGGCGACACCGCCCGACCGCGACCGCGCGGTCGACGCCTTGCGCGCCCTGGCCATCCTCGGCGTGGTGCTCGGGCACTGGTTGGTGACCGCGTTCGTCGACACCGGCGGCGGGCGGCTGCGAGTGAACAGCCCGCTGTCGGCGATGCCGCATCTGGCGCCCGCCTCCTGGGTGTTGCAGACACTCGCGGTGTTCTTTCTCGTCGGCGGATACACGGCGGCGAAAGGACACCGCGCCGGGGAACCGTACGTGCCGTGGGTGCGTCGCCGCCTGGCGCGACTCCTACGCCCCGTGCCCGTCCTGCTGCTGGCGTGGGCGGTGGCCACCGGGGTGCTGGCATGGGCCGGACTGCCGTCCGACACACTGCGCACACTGCTGAAGCTGGTGCTGAGCCCGCTGTGGTTCCTGGGCGTGTACGGAACGCTCATCGCGCTCACCCCTATGGTGGTGGCCGTCTGGAACCGGCTCGGTGTGCGGGGCGTGCTCGCGCCCCTGACCGCGACCGCGCTTCTCGACCTCGCCCGCTTCGGGTGGGACGCTCCAGGGTGGATCGGCTGGGGCACCGTGCTGACCGGATGGCTCGTGCCGTTCTACCTGGGCGTGGCATGGGGGCACGGAGCCCTGGCGAGCGCTCGCACCGGCTGGCTCCTGCTGGGCGGGGGCGCCGCCGCGACAGGCGCGCTCATCCTGACGGCCGGGTACCCGGCGAGCATGGTCGGGGTGCCGGGCGCCGAGGTGTCCAACCTCAATCCGCCGACCCTGGCGGCCGTGGCGTTCGGCCTGGCCCAATGCGGGCTGGCACTGTTGGCCCGCGGCCCGCTCACCCGCTGCATGCGGCGGCCGCGCGTGTGGGCCGCCATCGCGCTGGCCAACCTGTCCGCCATGACGATCTTCCTGTGGCACCAGACCGCGCTGATGGCCGCCACGATGGCGACCGACCTGACCGTCGGCCCGCTGACCGGCCTGCACACCGCGCCCGACCACGCCGGATGGATCGCGGCCCGGCTGGCGTGGCTGCCGCTCTTCGCCGCCGTCCTGGCCGTCCTGTGGGCGGCCGCGCACCGCTTCGAACGGCCCCGACAGCGGTGAGCCGCGGTCGCCGCGGAATGTGACTCTTGTCGCTCCGGGACGTCTCGAAGACGCCACCGTGTGTGACTCCCGCGTCTGTTCCCGCAAGTCGAAGCACAGGTGAGCGCGGAACTTCGCCTGGTTGGTGGCACCCTTGGGGACGTGGAAAGCACGAACGAGGCCGCTCTCAGGGAACAGACCACGCAGCGCTTGGAAAAGGCCATGGGCTCCTTCGGGACCGCCGCCCTGGCCAGGATGGAGCAACAGCTTCCCTGGTTCCGGCGCATGCCGCCCGAGCAGCGCTCCTGGATCGGGCTGGTCGCCCAGGCGGGCATCGCCGCGTTCGTGGAGTGGTTCAAGAACGCCGAGAAGACCCGTCCCGCCATCGCCGGAGAGGTGTTCGGCACCGCCCCGCGCGACCTGATGCGCTCCATCAAGCTGCAGCACACCATCGACATGATCCGCGTCATCATCGACGTGGTGGAGACGCGGCTGGACGAACTCGCCGCGCCCGGCGGCGAAGCGCAGCTGCGCGAGGCGATCCTCCGCTACACGCGCGACGTCGCGTTCGGCGCCGCCCAGGTGTACGCGCGCGCCGCCGAGACCCGCGCCGCCTGGGACGCCCGGCTGGAGGCGCTCGTGGTGAACGCGGTGCTGCGCGGCGAGGTCGACGACGGCATGCACTCGTGGGCCGCCGCGCTCGGCTGGACGTCCAAGCCCGTCACCGTCGTCGCCGGGTACACCCCCGAGGACGAGGAGCCCGAGGTCACCATCGACCAGATGCAGCTGGCCGCGCGCCGCGCCCGGGTGGACGTGCTCGCCGGGGTGCAGGGCCGCCGCGTCATCGTCATCGTCGGCGGGGACGTCGACCCGCTGGAGGCGTCGCGCCACATCGCGGCCAAGTGCGGCCCCGGCCCCGTCGTGGTCGGCCCGCAGGTCGACGACCTGTACGGCTCCACCGTCTCGGCCCGCGCCGCGCTGGCGGGGCTGCGCGCCGCCGCCGGATGGCCGGACGCGCCGCGCCCCGTCCTGGCCGCCGAGCTGCTGCCCGAACGCGCGCTCGACGGCGACGAGGAGGCCCGCCGGTATCTGGTGGAGCAGGTCTACAACCCGATGTGCGCCGCGGGCGCGCCGCTGCTGGACACCCTCACCACCTACCTGGAACAGGGCTCGTCGCTGGAGGCCACGGCGCGGCTGCTGTTCGTCCACCCGAACACCGTCCGCTACCGGCTGCGCCGCGTCGCCGAGCTGACCGGGCTGGTGCCGACGGACGGCCGCAACGCGTTCACGCTGCGGATCGCGCTGGTGCTCGGACGCTTCAGCGAACGCGATCCGCGGCCGTAGCCGCGCGGCCGGCCCTCCCCGCTCCCCCGCCTTGTAGAGGTCGTACAAAGGCCCCCGTCGAAAGTTCGTGCCGATCGGCATCACCACCGCAGATGCGCAGAGGGGAAGCTGGGGCCTGTGATTCTCCTCGCCTCGCCCGGTCAGGGCGCCCAGACACCAGGATTTTTGAGCCCGTGGCTTGAGGTGCCCGGTGTCGCCGACCGCCTGACATGGTGGTCCGCGGTCACCGGGCTGGACCTGATCCGATACGGGACCACCGCCGACGCCGAGGAGATCCGCGACACCGCCGTGGCGCAGCCGCTGCTGGTCGCGGCGGCGCTCGCCGCGTTCCAGACCCTCTACGAGGGCGACGAGCGGCCGGACGCGGTGGCCGGACACAGCGTCGGCGAGCTTGCCGCCGCCGCCGTTTCGGGGGTGCTGACGCCCGAGACGGCGCTGGTGCTGGTGCGCGAACGAGGCCGCGCGATGGCCGAGGCCGCCGCCGTCACCGAGACCGGCATGACCGCCGTGCTCGGCGGCGACCCCGACGAGGTGCTGGCCGTCATCGAGAAGCACGGCCTGACCCCGGCCAACGTCAACGGCGCCGGCCAGGTCGTCGCGGCCGGGACGATGGACCGCCTGGCCGCGCTCAAGGAGGACCCGCCGCCGAAGGCGCGGCTGCGTCCGCTGTCGGTGGCGGGCGCGTTCCACACCGAGCACATGGCGCCGGCCGTCGACGCGCTGCGCCGCCTGGCGCCCGGCGTGCCGGTCCGCGACCCGGAGATCACGCTGCTGTCCAACCGGGACGGCGCGGTCGTGCGCGACGGACGCGAGTACCTCGACCGGCTGGTCGCCCAGGTCAGCGCCCCCGTCCGCTGGGACCGCTGCATGGCGACCATGCGGGAGCTGGGCGTCAGCGCGATCATCGAGCTGCCGCCCGCCGGCACGCTCGTGGGGATCGCCAAGCGCGAGCTGAAGGGACTGGACCTGTTGGCCCTCAAGACCCCCGAGGACCTCGACAAGGCCCGCGAGCTGATCAAGGCGCACGCGTCATGACGGCCGCGTACGAAGCGCCCGCGCTGCGCCTGTCCCAGGGCTCGCCCGGCGCCCGCATCCTCGCGTTCGGCGACTACCAGCCCGCCAAGGTCGTCACCAACGACGACCTGGCCAAGATCGTCGACACCAGCGACGAGTGGATCCGCAGCCGCGTCGGCATCGCCGAACGCCGCATCGCCGGCCCCGAGGAGACCGTCGGCGACATGGCCGTGCAGGCCGGCGGCAAGGCCCTGGCGGCCAGCGGCCTGTCCCCCGAGGACATCGACCTGGTGATCGTGGCGACCTGCTCGGTCGAGACGACCATCCCCAACCAGGCCGCCAGCGTCGCGCACCGGCTCGGCGTCAAGGCCCCCGCCGCGTTCGACCTCAACGCGGCCTGCGCCGGCTTCTGCTACGCGCTGGAGACCGCCGCCTCGGCCGTGCGCGCCGGCAGCGCCCGCAACGCGCTGGTCATCGGCGCGGAGAAGATGAGCAACTGGATCGACTGGAACGACCGGTCGACCTGCATCATCTTCGCCGACGGCGCGGGCGCGGCGGTCGTCACCGGCGCCGCCGAGCCCGGCGTGGGCCCGGTGGTGTGGGGCAGCGCCGGGGAGCTCGCCGACAAGATCACCGTGGCGGACCGGCGCTCGTTCATCAAGCAGGAGGGCCAGGCGGTGTTCCGCTGGGCCACCACCGCGGTCGCGCCCGTCGCGCTGGAGGCGTGCGAGCGCGCCGGGATCGCCCCCGATCAGCTGGCGGCCGTTGTGCCCCACCAGGCCAACCTGCGTATCGTCGATGCGATCGCGCGGCGGCTCAAGGCGGTCAACGCCGTGGTGGCCGACGACATCGTCCACTCCGGCAACACCTCGGCGGCGTCCATCCCCATGGCGCTGTCGCGCATGATCGAACGCGGCGACGTGCCGTCCGGCGCCCCGGCCCTGCTGGTCGGGTTCGGCGCCGGGCTGTCCTACGCCGCCCAAGTCATCCACCTTCCCTGACGTACGCGGGGCCCACCCGACGACGATCCGACCACGAAGGAGAGCACACACATGGCAGTCGCCACCGAGCAGGAGATCCTGGACGGCCTCGCCGAGATCATCGACGAGATCGTGGGGATCGACAAGTCCGAGGTGACCCCCGAGAAGAGCTTCGTCGACGACCTGGACATCGACTCGCTGTCGATGGTGGAGATCGCGGTGGCCGCCCAGGACAAGTTCGGCGTCGAGATCCCCGACGACAAGCTCAAGGACCTCAAGACGGTCAAGGACGTCATCGTCTACGTCCAGAACCTGCAGCAGTAAGGCCGTCCGCGGCGAGCGGCGCGGCGCGCATCCGGCCCGGGCGCCCGGCCCGAGCATCATCCGGCCCGGGGATGCGATGCCGCGCCGCCGACCGCTTCTCGCCGTGGAGCCGTCCGCCTCCCCCCGTTCGCTAGGAGCACTCACATGAGCACAAACCAGACCAAAGTCGTGGTGACCGGGCTCGGGGCCACCACCCCGCTCGGCGGCGACGTGCCGTCGACCTGGTCCGCGCTGCTCGCCGGCGAATCCGGGGTGCGCAAGCTGGACTGGGAGAACGTGGACCGGCTGCCCGTCCGGTTCGCCGCGCAGCTGGCCGTGGAGCCCTCCGAGCTGATCCCCAAGGCCCAGCTGCGCCGCCTCGACCGCTGCCAGGCCATCGCGCTGATCGCCGCGCGCGAGGCGTGGAAGGACGCCGGGTTCGCCCCGCCCGTCAAGCGCAAGGGCGGCAAGGGCGGCGACGACGGCCCCAAGGACGGCTTCCAGGTCGACGGCGAGCGGCTCGGCGTGGTCGTCTCCAGCGGCATCGGCGGGCTGCACACCGCCCTCAACAGCTACGACACCTTCCGGGAGAAGGGCTGGCAGCGGGTCACCCCGTTCACCGTGCCGATGCTGATGCCCAACGGCTCCTCCGGCCACATCAGCATCGAGTTCGGCGCGACGGCCGGGTCCCACACCCTGGTCAGCGCGTGCGCGTCCAGCGCCGAGGCGATCGGCTACGCCATCGACATGATCCGCACCGGCCGGGCCGACGTGGTGATCTGCGGCGGCACCGAGGCGTGCATCCACCCGCTGCAGATGGCCTCGTTCGGCGTGATGCGGGCGCTGTCCACCCGCAACGACGAGCCGGAGCGCGCCTCCCGGCCCTACGACAAGAACCGCGACGGCTTCGTGCTCGGCGAGGGCGCGGCCATGATGATCCTGGAGTCGGAGGAGCACGCCCGGGCCCGCGGGGCCCGCGTGCACGCGATCGCCGCCGGCTGCGGCTACTCCGCGGACGCCTACGACATCGTGCTGCCGGACCCGTCCGGCGAGGGGCAGGCCAAGGCGATGCGCCGGGCGCTGGCGGACGCGGGCCTGACGCCGGAGGACATCGTGCACATCAACGCGCACGCCACCTCCACCCCGGCCGGCGACATCGCCGAGCTGACCTCCATCAAGGCCGCGCTCGGCGAGGAGGCGGCGCGGAAGCTGTGCATCACCGCCACCAAGTCGATGACCGGGCACCTGCTGGGCGGCGCCGGCGCGCTGGAGTCGGTCATCACGATCCTGTCGCTGCGCGAGGGCCTGGTCCCGGCCGTCGCCAACCTGGAGGACCTGGACGACGAGGTGGACCTGGACATCGTTCGGGGCGAGCCGCGCAAGCTGCCGGACGGTCCGATCGCCGCGCTCAACAACTCGTTCGGCTTCGGCGGCCACAACGTGTCGGTCGCCTTCCAGCGCGCCGTCTGACGATCCGCTTCCGCGGGCCCGCCCCGTCGGTGTGACACAAGGAGCTTACGGACGTGACTGTGCTCGACAACCGGGTCGTGGACCCGGCAGCCACCTCAGACAAACAGGAGGCCGACCCGCGGGACCCGCGGACCCGGCTCGAGGCGTTCTTCGACGCGGGCTCCTTCCGTCCGCTCGGCGGCCGCGCGGAGGCCGGCGACGACAGCGGCGTCCTGGCCGGGCAGGGGCGGGTCGACGGGGTGCCGGTGGTGGCGTTCGCCTCCGACCCGCGCCTCATGGGCGGCGCCATGGGCGCCGCCACCTGCGAGGTCATTGTGGCCGCCTACGACCTGGCCGTCCGGGAGCGGATCCCGATCGTCGGGCTGTGGCACTCCGGCGGGGCCCGCCTGGCCGACGGCGTCGAGTCGCTGCACGCGATCGGCACCGTGTTCGCGGCGATGACCCACGCGTCCGGCGTGATCCCGCAGATCTCGGTGGTGCTCGGCGCCGCCGCCGGGGGCGCCGCCTACGGGCCCGCGCTCACCGACATCGTCGTCATGTCCGAGGGCGGCAAGATCTTCGTGACCGGTCCGGACGTGGTCCGGTCGGTCACCGGCGAGGACGTCGACATGGCCTCGCTCGGCGGCCCCGAGCCGCACTCGCGCAAGTCCGGCGTGGTGCACGTGGTCGCCAAGGACGACACCGAGGCGATCGCGCAGGGCCGCAAGCTCGCCGTGCTGCTCGGCCACCAGGGCCGCATCCGCCCGGACGACGTCGAGGAGCGCGACTTCTCCGGCGTGCTGCCCGACAACCCCCGCCGGGCCTACAGCGTGCAGCCCCTGGTGCAGGGCGTGCTCGACGACGTGGACGCGGCGGTCGAGCTGCACCCCAAGTGGGCGCCCAACATCGTCACCACGCTCGGCCGCCTCGGCGGCCGCACCGTCGGCGTCATCGCCAACAACCCGCTGCGGCTCGGCGGCTGCCTGGACGCCGCGTCCGCCGAGAAGGCCGCCCGGTTCGTCCGCATGTGCGACGCGTTCGGGGTGCCGCTGGTGGTGCTGGTGGACGTGCCCGGCTACCTGCCGGGCGTCGGCCAGGAGCACGGCGGAGTGGTGCGCCGCGGCGCCAAGCTGCTGCACGCGTTCGCCGAGGCCACGGTGCCGCGGGTCACCCTGGTGACCCGCAAGGCGTACGGCGGCGCGTACATCGCGATGAACTCGCGTTCGCTGGGCGCGACCCGCGTGTTCGCCTGGCCCACCGCCGAGATCGCCGTCATGGGCGCCGTCGCGGCCGTGCGCATCCTGCACCGCCGCAAGCTGGCCGCCGTGCCCGAGGAGGAGCGCCCGGCCCTGGAGGCCAAGCTGGCCGAAGAGCACGAGCGGATCGCCGGCGGTCTGGACCGCGCCCGCGAGCTCGGCGTCGTCGACGAGGTCATCACGCCGACGACCACCCGCGGGGCGCTGGCCCGCGCCATCGCCGAGGCGACCCCGGCGCGCGGCGCCCACGGCAACATCCCGCTCTGACGCGGCTCGTCCCGATGGCCCGGCCCCTGGCCGGGCCATCGGCGTGTCCGGGCCCCTGGCCGGGCCATCGGCGTGTCCGGGGCCGTGCACCTGAGACCGTGTGCCCAGGTGTGCGGCCCGGGCGGTGCCGCCCGGAGCCCCGTCGAGGACGTCGGGGAACGGGGCCGCCGTGCCCGTCCCCGACGGAAGACTGGCCGGAAAGAGCGACGCGCGGCTGCTCCCGTGGTCGGAGCGGGCCGCGCGTCGGGAAGACGATGCCCGGCGTGTGGGGTCACACGGCGGCGTGGAGCCAGCGGACGGGCGCGCCGTCGCCCGCGCGCCGGAAGGGCTCCAGCTCGTTGTCCCAGGGGGTGCCGAGCAGGCGCTCCAGCTCGTGTTCGAGCGTGGTCTTGCCGACGGCGGCGTTGGCCATGACGGCGCGCAGCCGGTCCTCCGGGATCATGATGTCGCCGTTGGCTCCGATCACGGCCGTGAACACTCCGAGGGACGGGGTGAAGCTGTAGCGGACGCCGTCGCACCCGGGCGTGGCGTCCTCGGTGACCTCGAATCGCAGCAGCTTCCAGTTGCGCAGGGCGGACGTGATCGCCGCCGCGGTGCCGGGCCGACCCTCCCAATGGAGTTCGGCGCGCAGCGTCCCCGGGGCGGCTGCCTGGTCGGCCCATTCCAGAGAAACGGGCACGCCGAGAACGCCTGCGACGGCCCACTCGATGTGCGGGCTGAGCGCAGGCGGCGCGGAGTGGACGTAGAAAACGCCACGTGCGGTCACCGGACCTCCTGGATCTGTACCGAGGCTCGTCTTCCCCTACGGCCTCGTAAGCCCCAGGACGCGTTCCGCGTCAATCATTCTGCATCATCGACACCCGAGACACCACTGCGTGACCGCGGTTTGCCGAAGCGATGCGCCCGCGCGGCCGGGACGCGCAAGCGCCGCGACAGCGGACGAATCGGTCGCCCGCGCGGGGCGCCGTCGGGAGGCGGGCGGCGGACGGCGGCCAGCGCCGCGGCGGCGGTCACCAGCACGGCGAGGCGGCCCGTGTAATCGCCGTAGCGGTCGTACGGGGTGCGGGCCGCGGCGGGCGGCACCCGCAGCGCGACGACGACGGCGCCGCGGCGGTCGGTGTCCAGCCAGGCGAGCCGCCTGCCCTGCGCGTCGAAGGCGGCGGAGACGCCGGTGAGGGCGGTCTGCACGGCGGGACGCCCGGTCTCGGCGGCGCGGACGGCGGCGAGCGCGGCGTGCTGCGGCGGCGCCCAGCTGCCCTGGAAGGTCGAGGTGGACGACTGGTAGACCACGATCTGGGCGCCGCGCCGCACCACGGCGCGGCCGAGGTCGGGGAAGGCGGACTCGAAGCAGATCAACGGCCCGACGGTCGCCCCGCCGGCGCGCAGGACGGCGGTGCCGGTGCCGGGGACGCGGTCCTCGCCCGCGGCCCGGCTGACCCGGGTCAGCCAGCCGAACACCGGGCGCAGCGGAATGTACTCGCCGAACGGCACGAGCCGCGTCTTGACGTACCGGCCCTCGGGTCCATCGCGTCCGATGAGGACCGTGCTCTTGGAGATGCGGCCGGAGGCGTCGCGCGCGTCCTCGTTCACCAGCAGGTCGCCGCGCGCGGCCAGGGCGGTGAGGCGGGCGGCGACGTCGGGCCGCCGGGCCAGGTCGAAGCCGACGCTGCTCTCCCCCCAGACGATCAGGTCGACCGGCGGCAGCCCGGCGGTGATGCGCTCGCCCGCCGCCAGCCGCGGCCCGGGCCGGTGGACGACCCCGGGCTGCACCAGCGCGACGCGGACGGTGCGCTCGGCGGGCGGAGCGGACCGGAGCGCGAACACCACGGGACCGGCCAGCCCGATCGCCACGGCGGTGGCGAGCAGAGCCGCGCGGGCGCGCGGCAGCAGCAGGGCGAGCGCCACGGCCGTGTTGACGGCGACGAGCGCGAACGACACCAGCCAGACGCCGCCGACCGCCGCCAGGGCCAGCACCGTCGGGTGCCGCCACTGGGACGCGCCCAGCAGCGCCCACGGGCCGCCCAGGCGCGGCCAGGACCGCACCAGTTCGATGACCAGCCAGACGCTGGGCACCACGATCAGTGCCAGGACGGGATGCCCGGGCACGAGCCGTTTGATCGCGACTCCCCATCCCGCCCACATCGCGCCGAACGCCAGTGCGACGAGCAGCAGCCCCGGGCCGATGTTGGGGAGCGTCCAGTAGAGCGCGGCGATCAAGAAGCCGGCGCCGAACCACCAGCCGCGCAGCGCCGCCTCCCGCACGGTCGGAGCCCGGCTCATCAGCGCGATCCCCGGGACGAGCACCACCCACGCCAGCCAGCTCAGGTCGGCCCGGGGGAAGACGACCAGCGTCACCGCCCCTGCGAGGAGGGCGGCCGCGCGGGGTCGCGTCGCCCACGTCGGCATCCGGCGGCGCGGTGCCTCGGAGCTCCGCCGGGGACGGGTCTGCCGACGTCCGATCACTCCTCCAGTAAGGCACTCCCGCGGGGTGAACGCCACTCCGTCAGATTTCAGTGACAGAAAGTGCTCGCTACGGCACACTCGGTTAAATGTTCGACCAAGATTCCTGCCTCGAACGTCTGCTCGCCCGGCACGACGACGCCGTCGTGGTCGAGGCGGTGCCGGGACGCCCCGCCCTGATCCGGCGCGACCAGCTGCTCGTCGCGCCCCAGGACGCCCCCGTCGTGGCGGATCTCATCCGCCGCTGGCACGACTCCGGCGAGGACGACCACGGTGTCCACCGCATGCGCCTGCGTCCGGCGGCGCGCGTGGACGTGTGCGAGCTGGCGTCCCAGGTGGCCGGCGACCGCCGCCACCGGGAGCTGGCCGTCGCCCCCAACCACCTGGTGCAGGGCCAGCCGATGTGGTGGTCGGGTCCCGCCGACCTGCCCCGGGTCGCGGCCCCTGTCCCCGCTCCCAGTCCGCGTCTCGCCGCGCGGGAGACGACGGTGGCCGTGCTCGACACCGGCCTGTCCCCTCACCCCTGGTACGAGACGACCGACTGGTACGCCGAGCACGGCGACGACGCGGCCGAGGTGCTCGACGCCGACCTGGACTGCGAACTGGACGCGCAGGCGGGGCACGGCACGTTCATCGCGGGCGTGGTGCTGCAGCACGCGCCGTCGGCCCGCATCCGCGCGATGCGGGTGCTGGGCGGCGACGGCATAGGCGACGAGCTGGACGTGGTGCGGGCGCTGGCCCGGCTGGCCGCGTGGGGCGGCGCCGACGTGGTGAACCTGTCGCTGGGGTGCCACACCTACGACGACCGCCCCTCCCCCGTGGTGTCGCGCGCGCTGGCGCGGTTGCGGTCGTCGCGGCGCCGCCCCGTGGTGGTGGCGTGCGCGGGCAACACCGGCGGCGACCGGCCGTTCTGGCCCGCCGCGATGAAATCGGTGATCTCGGTGGCCGCCCTCGACACCCGGCGGGGCCGCGCCGACCGCGCCTGGTTCTCCAACTACGGCTGGTGGGTGGACGCGTGCGCGCCCGGTGTGGACGTCGCCAGCTGCTTCGTCCGGTTCGGCGAGTTCGACGGCTACGCGACGTGGAGCGGGACGTCGTTCGCCGCCCCCGCCGTGGCCGGGATGATCGCCGATCTGGCCGCCCAGGAGGACGTGTCGGCGGCCGAGGCGGCGGAGCGCGTGCTGAGCCCGGCGGACGCCCGCACCCTTCCCGACCTCGGCGTGGTCGTCATGCCGCAATCACGGGACGAGGTCCAGCGTGAGCCCGTCGGCGTCTAGGGGAGCGTCGGCGCCGCCCGAGCCGTCCGTGCCGTTGGCACCGTCCCGAGCGGCGGACGCCGCGTCGAGCGAGGAGCTCGTGAGACGGGCCTGTGACGGCGACGGCGACGCTTGGGCGGCGCTGACCCGGCGCTACACCGGCATGCTGTGGGCCATCGCCCGCTCCCACGGCCTGTCCCGGCCCGACGCCGCCGACGTGGTGCAGACCGTGTGGCTGCGCCTCGTCGAGCGTCTGAGCGGGTTGCGGGACCCGGGGCGGGTGGGCGCGTGGCTCGCCGTCACCACCGCCCGGGAGGCCGAACGCGCGCGGCTGCGGGCGGCGCAGTGGCCGCCCGCAGCGGCCGAGCGGCGGCAGCCCGCGGTCGAGCGTTCACCGGAGCGCGTCTACGGCACCCGGGAACGCCTCGGACGCGTCGCGAGGGCGCTGGAGGAACTGCCGGAACGATGCAGGCGGCTGCTGCGGCTGTTCGCCGCGTCCCCCAGCTACGCGGACGCGGCGGCGGCCCTCGGCATCCCCGTGGGCAGCGTCGGCCCCACCCGGGCGCGCTGCCTGTCCGCCCTGCGCCGCCGTCTGGGAGACGACTTCTGACGGGATGAACGAACAGGAGATTCTGACGGCGGTGCGGGCGGTGTTCGACGCCGTCGACCCGACTCCGCCGGACGTGCTGGCGGGGGCGCGGGCCGCGTTCCGATGGCGCGACCCCGGCGCCGCGCTGCTGGAGCTCGTCGGCGACGCCCTCCCGGAACGGACGGGGCTGCGCCGCGGCGGCGGGCCGCGCCTGCTCAGCTTCACGGGCGGCGACGTGAGCGTGCAGATCGAGGTGGCGGAGGAGACCGGCGGCCGCCGCGTCGTCGGCCGCCTCCTGCCTCCCGCCGCCGCCTCGGTGCGCGTGCGGCATCCGGGCGGCGAGCTGCCGTCCCGGACCGACGCGGCGGGGCAGTTCGTGGTCGACGGCGTGCCCGGCGGTCCGGTCAGCCTGCTGTTCCGGCTGCCCGACGGCGTCAGCGTCGTCACCAGCTGGGTGCGCCTGTGACCGACCTGCTGCGGCTGGCGGCGTCGGAGCCCGAACGCGCCTATGCGACGGCGCTGGCGGCCCTGCAGACGCAGCGCGACGCGGCGGCCCGTGTCACGGCGCTGCGGGCCGCCGCGCTCGCCGCCAAGGAGCTGGGGCGTCTGAACGAGGGGATCGAACTCCTCACCACGGCGTTGGAGACGGCCGCGGGCCTGCCCTACCAGGAGGCCCAGGTGCGGATGACGCTCGTGGGCCTGCTGGCCGCGCGCGGGGATCTGGCGGGGGCCCTCGCCGCCGCCGACCGCGCCGAGCCGCTCCTGCGGGGAGCCGACGCCGCGCGCCTCACCGCCAACCGGGCCTGCGCGCTGGCCAGGGCGGGCCGTCTCGACGAGGCGCTCGCCGCCATCCCGCGGCTGCGCTCGGGCGAGGACCCCGCCGCGCTGGCCGGGTTGCTGACCAACCTGGGCCTGGCCCGCGCGCTGAGAGGCGACCTGGGGCCCGCGGAGTCCGCGCTCACCGAAGCCGTGGAGGTCGCGGAGCGGGCCGGGCTGCGGCACCAGGCGGCGATGGCCCGGGGCAATCTGGCGTTCGTGGCGTCCCGCAAGGGCGACGTGCCGCTGGCCCTGCGCCTGTACGAGGTCGCCGAGGCCGACCTGACGGGCGAGCGGCTGGCCCAGGTGCGCCTCGACCGGGCCGAGACGCTGATCACCGCGGGTCTGCCCGGCGAGGCCCGACCGCTGCTGGAGCAGACCCTCGCCGACGCGGCGCGGCGCGGCTACGCCTGCGACGCCGCGGACGGGCTGCTGCTGCTCGCCCACGCCGAGCTGGCCGACGGGGACCCCGAACGGGCGGCCGCCACCGCCGAACGGGCCCGGGCCGCGTTCGCCGCCCAGGAGCGCCCCGGGTGGACGCTGGCCGCCGAGGCCCTCCTGCTGCGGGCGCGCTGGGCGGGCGGCGACCGTTCGCCGGTGTTCCTGCGCACGGCGACCGCCACCGCCGAGCGCCTGGCGCGGGGCGGCTGGGCGGAGGCGGCCGCCGAGGCGTGGATCATCGCGGCGCGCCTGTCCCTGGAACTGGGCCGCCCGGTCCGCGCCCTGCCCGCGGAGGTGGAACGGGCGCGCCGCCGCGGCCCGGCGGCGCTGCGCGCGGCCGCCTGGCACGCCACCGCGCTGGACCGCTGGGCGCGCGGGGACCGCCGCGGCACGGTCGCGGCGGTGTGGGCCGGCCTGCGGGTGGTCGCCGAGCACGCCGAGATCATGAGCGTGCTGGACCTGCGGTCGCACGCGGCCGGGCTCGGCGACGAGCTGGCCGGGTTCGCGCTGCGGCTGGCGCGTTCCGCGCGCGAGACGCTGCTCGCCGAGGAGCGGCGCCGGGCCGTGGCGCGGCGCCCCGTCGCGGTGCGTCCGCCGCGCGACCCGTCCCGCGCCGCCGCGCTCGCCGAGCTGCGCGCCGCCAGCGCCGCCCACGCCGCGGCCACGGCGGACGGCGCTCTCGCCCCCGCCGACCTGGCCGCGTCCGCCGAACGGCTC
>NZ_BCQU01000077.1:0-29799 GCF_001552235.1 Actinomadura rubrobrunea NBRC 15275
GACGCGGACGGGTCAGGCTTCGACTTCGGAGCGGTCGCCGCTCCAGAGGGTGTGGAACGAGCCCTCGCGGTCGACGCGCCGGTACGTGTGGGCGCCGAAGAAGTCGCGCTGCCCCTGGGTGAGGGCCGCGGGCAGACGCTCGGCGCGCAGCGAGTCGTAGTAGGCCAGCGCGCTGGAGAAGCCGGGCGCCGGGATGCCGAGCTGGGCGGCGGTGGCGACGACGCGGCGCCAGGCGTCCTGCGCGGCGCCGACGGCCTCGGCGAAGTGGTCGTCGGTCAGCAGCGTCGGGGTCCGCGGGTCGGCCTCGTAGGCGGCGCGGATGCGGTCCAGGAAGCGGGCGCGGATGATGCAGCCGCCGCGCCAGATCGTGGCCATCTTCGCGAGGTCGATGCCCCACCCGTACTCGGCGCTGGCCGCCTGGATCTGGTGGAAGCCCTGCGCGTAGGCGATCACCTTGGACGCGTAGAGGGCCTGTTCCACGTCGTCGGCGAAACCGGACAGGTACCGCACGTCGTTCTGCGGGCCGGGCAGGTTGCGGGCGGCGCGCCGCAGCTCGGCGTGGCCCGACACCGACCGGGCGAACACCGCCTCGGCGATGCCCGACACCGGGATGCCGAGGTCGAGCGCGGTCTGCACGGTCCAGCGGCCGGTGCCCTTCTGCTCGGCCTGGTCCAGCACCACGTCGACGAACGGGCGGCCGGTGGCGGCGTCGGTGTGCGCGAGCACCTCGGCGGTGATCTCGATGAGGTACGACTCCAGCCGGCCGGTGTTCCAGGTCCGGAACACCTCGGCGATCTCCGCCGGGGACAGTCCGGCGGCGTGCCGCAGCAGGTCGTACGACTCGGCGATCAGCTGCATGTCGGCGTATTCGATGCCGTTGTGGACCATCTTGACGAAGTGCCCGGCGCCGTCCGGTCCGACGTGGGTGCAGCACGGCGTGCCGTCGACCTTGGCGGCGATGTCCTCCAGCAGGGGACCGAGCGCCTCGTAGGACTCCGCCGAGCCGCCCGGCATGATGCTCGGCCCGTGCAGGGCCCCCTCCTCCCCTCCGGAGATGCCGGTGCCGACGAAGTGCAGCCCGCGTTCGCGCAACGCCGCCTCGCGGCGGCGGGTGTCGGCGAAGTGCGCGTTCCCCCCGTCGACGATCATGTCGCCGGGTTCCAGCAGCGGCGCGAACTCCTCGATCACCGCGTCGGTGGGCGCGCCCGCCTTCACCATGATCACCAGGCGGCGGGGGCGTTCCAGCGACGCCACGAACTCCTCGGGGGTCTCCGCGGGGATGAACGTCCCCTCGTCGCCGTATTCCTCGATCAGCGCCTTCGTGCGGGCAGCGGTGCGGTTGTGCACGGCCACCGGATGCCCGTGCCGGGCGAGGTTGCGGGCCAGGTTGCGGCCCATCACCGCCAGCCCGGTGACACCTATGCGCGCCTTGGTCATTGACATGTCTCCTCTTCGTTCAGGCCCCTTGCCCGTTGTACGCGGGCAGAGTCGCCCTTGTTCGGTGAACCCGGCGGCCGCATGTCCTTGTTCCAATCAGGGAACGGGACGCATCGTAGAGATCGCGGAAGTCGCGAGGGGGGAACCATGCTGGGACTGCCGCAATCGGTCGCCGCCTGCCTGTTCGACCTGGACGGCGTACTTACCCATACCGCCGCGGTGCACGCCGCCGCGTGGAAGCAGATGTTCGACGCGTATCTGAAGGCGCGGTCGGCGGCCACCGGAGAGCCGTTCGTCCCGTTCGACGACGGCGACTACGCCAAGTACGTCGACGGCAAGCGCCGCGAGGACGGCACCCGCTCCTTCCTCGCCTCGCGCGGCATCACGCTGCCCGAGGGCAGACCCGACGACCCGCCCGACGCCGAGACCGTCCGGGGCCTGGGCAACCGCAAGAACGCGCTGGTCCTCAAGCTCCTCGAGGAGAAGGGCGTCGAGGTCTTCGAGGGGTCGGTGCGGTACGTGCGCGCCGCCCGCGACGCCGGGCTGCGCACAGCGGTGGTGTCGTCCAGTGCCAACACGGTGCACGTGCTGCGCGCCGCGGGCATCACCGACCTGTTCGACGCGCGCGTCGACGGCGTGACCGCGCAGGAGCGCGACCTGCCCGGCAAGCCCGCGCCCGACATGTTCCTCGCGGGGGCCGAGGCGGTCGGGGTTCCGGCGTCGCGGGCGGCGGTGTTCGAGGACGCGCTCGCCGGCGTCGAGGCGGGCCGCGCGGGGGGCTTCGCCTACGTCGTGGGCGTCGACCGGGTCGGCGGCGATCATCGGGGGGCGTTGGCGCGGCACGGCGCCGACGTCGTGGTCGGGGATCTATCCGAACTTCTGGAGGACAAGTGAGCGATGGGCGCGGGGGCCGCCACACCGCCGCGGTGGATCCGCCGGTGTTCACGGTCGAACCGTGGTGCGTGCGCGAACCGGAGCTGCGGCTGGACCGCCTGGCGCAGAGCGAGTCGGTGTTCGCGCTGTCGAACGGGCACGTGGGACTGCGCGGCAATCTGGACGAGGGCGACCCGCACGGGCTGCCCGGCAGCTATCTGAACTCGTTCTACGAGCTGCGGCCGCTGCCGCACGCCGAGGCCGGATACGGCTACCCCGAGTCGGGGCAGACCGTGATCAACGTGACCAACGGCAAGCTGATCCGCCTGCTGGTGGACGACGAGCCGTTCGACGTGCGGTACGGGCGGCTCGACTTCCACGAGCGCGTCCTGGACATGCGGGCGGGCACGCTCACCCGCCAGGTGGAGTGGACCTCCCCCGCGGGGCGCTCGGTGCGCATCACCTCGGTGCGGCTGGTGTCGCTGACGCAGCGCGCCATCGCCGCGATCTGCTACGACGTCGAGCCGGTCGACGGCTCGGTGCGCGTGGTGGCGCAGTCGGAGCTGGTGGCCAACGAGTCGCTGCCCGATCTCGGCCGCGACCCGCGCACCGCCGCGGTGCTGGAGTCCCCGCTGGTCAGCGAGGAGCACACCACCAACCACACCAAGGCGGTCATGGTGCACCGCACCCGGCACAGCGGGCTGCGGATGGCCGCGGCGATGGACCACCAGATCGAGGGTCCCGAGCACATGGCGACCGACATCGAGAGCTTCCCGGACGTCGCCCGGCTCACCGTGGCCACGCGGCTGGAGCCGGGGCAGCGGCTGCGGATCGTCAAATACCTGGCCTACGGGTGGTCCAGCCGGCGGACCCGTCCCGCGCTGCACGACCAGGTGGTGGGCGCGCTGGCCGCGGCCAAGCACACCGGCTGGAGCGGCCTGCTGGACGAGCAGCGCGCCTACCTGGACGACTTCTGGTGCGGCGCGGACGTCGAGGTGGACGGCGACGCCGAGGTGCAGCAGGCGGTCCGGTTCGGGCTGTTCCACATCCTGCAGGCGGGCGCGCGCGCCGAACGGCGGATGATCCCCGCCAAGGGTCTGACCGGTCCCGGGTACGACGGGCACACCTTCTGGGACACCGAGACGTTCGTGCTCCCCGTGCTGACCTACACGCACCCGCCGGCGGCGGCGGACGCGCTGCGGTGGCGGCACATGACGCTGGGGCTGGCCCGCGAACGCGCCGACCAGCTGGGCCTGGCGGGCGCGGCGTTCCCGTGGCGGACGATCCGCGGGCAGGAGTGCTCGGGCTACTGGCCGGCGGGCACCGCCGCGTTCCACATCAACGCCGACATCGCCGACGCGGTCGTCCGGTACGTGGACGCCACCGGCGACGAGGAGTTCGAACGCGAGGTCGGCCTGGAGCTGCTGGTGGAGACCGCCCGGCTGTGGCGCAGCCTGGGCCACCACGACGTGGAGGGCGTGTTCCGCATCGACGGCGTGACCGGCCCGGACGAGTACAGCGCGATCGTCGACAACAACGTCTACACCAACCTGATGGCGCAGCGGAACCTGCGCGAGGCCGCGGCGATGGCCATGCGCCACCCGGACCTGGCCGAACGGCTCGGCGTCAGCACCGAGGAGGCGGCGTCGTGGCGGGACGCGGCCGCGGCGATGATGATCCCCTACGACGAGCGGCTGGGGGTGCACCCGCAGAGCGAGGGGTTCACCAACCACGCGCGCTGGGACTTCGCGGCCACCAAGCCCGACCACTACCCGCTGCTGCTCAACTACCCCTACTTCGACCTGTACCGCAAGCAGGTCGTCAAGCAGGCCGACCTGGTGCTGGCCATGCACCTGTGCGGGGAGGCGTTCACCTACGAGCAGAAGGTGCGCAACTTCCACTACTACGAGGCGCTGACGGTGCGGGACTCGTCGCTGTCCGCGCAGACCCAGGCGGTGATCGCCGCCGAGGTGGGGCAGCTGGACCTGGCGCACGACTACCTGGGCGAGACCGCGCTGATGGACCTGCACGACCTGGCCCGCAACACCCGCGACGGCCTGCACATCGCCTCGATGGCCGGGGCGTGGAGCGGCCTGGTCGCCGGGTTCGGCGGGATGCGCGCGTCCAAGGGCGTGCTGCGGTTCGCGCCGCGCCTGCCCGGAGGGATCAGCCGGCTGGCGTTCCGCATGCGCTACCGGGGCAACCGGCTGAAGGTCACCGTGACCGGGGAGTCGGCCTGCTACGAGCTGCTGGACGGCCCGGGCCTGCGGCTGTACCACTACGACCAGGAGTTCGAGCTCGCCGACAAGCCGGTGGAGCTGGACGTCCCGCACGTGCCGAGCAGCCCGCGGCCCAGCCAGCCGGTCGGGCGCGAGCCGGCGCCGCGCCGCGTCGACCCGCACGGCCGCGACCGCGCCCCGCGCGGCTCGCAGCCGAACCGCGGCGCGCTGTCCCGCAGCCGCTGAGGCGCGCGGGGCCTCGCTTCCCTTCGGCTCTTGCCGTCCGCTCCCGCCTCTTCGCGGTCGCCGTCAGCAGTCGGGGCCGCAGGGCGCGGGAGCGTCGGGGGTCTCGGCGTCCTCGCCGCGCGCGGGCCGGCGGCGGGGGCGCTCCCCGGGGCGGACGAGCAGGCGGCGGGGGCCCGGGCCCTCGTCGCCGAGCCGGTCGTAGGGGTTGGCCAGCGCGCACTTGTTGATCGACAGGCAGCCGCAGCCGATGCAGTCGGTGAGGTCGTCGCGCAGGCGCTCCAGCTGCGCGATGCGCTCGTCGAGGTCGGCGCGCCACAGCTCCGACAGCCGCGCCCAGTCCTCCACCGTGGGGGTGCGGCCCTCGGGCAGCGTGGCCAGCGCCTTCTTGATCTCGCTGAGCGGGATGCCGACCCGCTGGGAGACCTTGATGAAGGCGACCCGGCGCAGGGTGTCGCGGGTGAAGCGGCGCTGGTTGCCCGCGGTGCGGCGGCTGCTGATCAGCCCTTTCGACTCGTAGAAGTGCAGCGCCGACACCGACACGCCGCTGCGCTCGGCGAGCTGGCCGACGGTGAGCTCGTGCACCCTGTGCTCCAGGCGCGTCATGCCACGATCTTAGATGACCTCAAGATTGGTTGAGCTCCGTCGCGACCGCGTCGCCCGCCGGACGTCGCTCATTGGACACTGTCGACGCCGCGGAGCGCACGAAGGGCGGACGCGAGCGGTTCGCGCGGGCCGCTACGAGTGGGTGGCGGACGCGCCGCCGGGCCGCATGCCCGGTTCGGCCAGTTCGCGGGCCAGGCGGCGCAGCCGCAGCGCGGCGCCGACCATCGCGGCGCCGAACAGGATGGAGAAGAACCCGATCAGCCAGACGACGGCGAGGGCCCCGGACACCGGCCACACGAGCAGCAGCACCCCGAACAGCACCGACACGGCCCCGGTGAGCACGTACAGCCACTCGCCGCGGATCACCCGGCGCAGCCGCACCGCCGTGACGATCTCCAGCACTCCGGTGACCAGCGCCCACACCGCGATCAGCATGAGCAGCGCCAACCCGGTGATCCCGGGCCAGAGCAGGGCGACGATCCCCAGCACGATGCCGCAGGCGCCGGTCAGCCCCAGCCACGCCCGCGACTCGCCGGGCACGCCCCGCACCGCCGCGACCACGGCCGCCGCGCCGTCCACCAGCGCGTACGCGCCGAACAGCAGCACCAGGGCGAGCACGGTGATGCCGGGCCAGACCCAGGCCGCCACGCCGAACAGGATGGCGACGGCGCCGCGCAGCGCCAGCGTCCACCAGCCGCGGGCCAGCAGGTCGTCCATGGGCGCTCCCCCGGGAAAAGTGGGCCTGACCTCTCCTCTCGCCGGTGATGCGGCGCAATATGCCCACAGGGGATGCAAAGAGAGCAAAAGACCGTGAGGCCGCACCCGAAAGGGCGGTCTCACGGCCGCATGCGCAGGGCCGCCGCGGAGAGCGGCGGCCCTGCGGTGTCAGTCGCCGGGCGGTGTCACCCGCCGCGCCGGTGTCACTCGCCGAGGCGGTGCATCAGGGCGTGGTACTCGTCCCACAGCTCCTTGGGCAGGCGGTCGCCGAAGGTCTTGAAGAACTCGGGGACCAGCGCCGCCTCGCGCTTCCACTCCTCGACGTCGACGCTGAGCAGGGTGTCCAGGTCGGCGTCGTCGATGTCCAGGCCGTCGGTGTCGAGCGACTCGCGGGTCGGCAGGTGGCCGATCGGGGTCTTGACCGCGTCGGCGCGGCCGTTGAGCCGGTCGACGATCCACTTGAGCACCCGGCTGTTCTCGCCGAAGCCCGGCCAGATGAACGTGCCGTCGGCGTTCTTGCGGAACCAGTTGACGTAGTAGATCCGCGGCAGCTTCTCCGGCTCGGTGGACCGGCCGATCTTCAGCCAGTGGGCGAAGTAGTCGCCCATGTTGTAGCCGCAGAACGGCAGCATGGCGAACGGGTCGCGGCGCAGCTCGCCGACCTTGCCCTCGGCCGCGGCGGTCTTCTCCGACGCCACGTTGGCGCCGAGGAACACCCCGTGCTGCCAGTCGAACGACTCGGTGACCAGCGGCACGGCGGTGGCGCGGCGGCCGCCGAACAGGATCGCCGAGATCGGCACGCCCTTGGGGTCCTGCCACTCCGGCGCGATGATCGGGCACTGCCCGGCCGGGGTGGTGAAGCGGGCGTTGGGGTGGGCCGCCGGCGTGTCGGAGTCCGGCGTCCAGTCGTTGCCCCGCCAGTCGATCAGGTGCGCGGGCGGCTCCTCGGTGAGGCCCTCCCACCACACGTCGCCGTCGTCGGTGAGCGCGACGTTGGTGAAGATGCTGTTGCCCCACAGGGTCTTGACGGCGTTGGCGTTGGTGGCCTCGCCGGTGCCGGGGGCGACGCCGAAGAACCCGGCCTCGGGGTTGATCGCGTACAGCCGGCCGTCCTCGCCGAAGCGCATCCAGGCGATGTCGTCGCCGATCGTCTCGACCTTCCAGCCCGGGATGGTCGGCTGCAGCATCGCCAGGTTGGTCTTGCCGCAGGCCGACGGGAACGCGGCGGCGACGTAGCGGACCTCGCCGTCCGGCGGGGTCAGCTTGAGGATCAGCATGTGCTCGGCCAGCCAGCCCTCGTCGCGGGCCATGGTCGAGGCGATGCGCAGCGCGTAGCACTTCTTGCCCAGCAGCGCGTTGCCGCCGTAGCCGGACCCGTAGGACCAGATCTCCCGGGTCTCGGGGAAGTGCGAGATGTACTTGGTGCTGTTGCACGGCCACGGGACGTCCTTCTGGCCGGGCTCCAGCGGCGCCCCCACCGAGTGGACGCACTTGACGAACGAGCCGCGCTCCTCGATCAGCCGCAGCGCGTCGGTGCCCATCCGCGTCATGATCCGCATCGACACCGCCACGTACGGCGAGTCCGTGATCTCCACGCCGAGCTGGGAGATGTTGCCGCCGAGCGGGCCCATGCAGAACGGCACCACGTACATGGTGCGTCCGCGCATGCACCCGGCGAACAGCTCGCGGAAGGTGGCGCGCATCTCGTCCGGCGCGATCCAGTTGTTGGTGGGGCCGGCGTCCTCCTTCTTTTCCGAGCAGATGAAGGTGCGGTCCTCGACGCGGGCCACGTCCGTGGGATCGGAGGCGGCGTAGAAGCTGTTGGGACGCTTCTCGGGATTGAGCCGTTTGAAGGTTCCCTGCTCGACGAGAAGGTCGGTCAGGCGCTCCCATTCCGCGTCCGAGCCGTCGCACCATTCGATCCGGTCGGGACGGGTGAGCTCGGCGATCCCGCGCACCCAGTCAATCAGCTCGCGGTGACTGGTCGGGGCCTGGTCCAAGGACGCGGTGACCTGGTGGGACACGGGCTACTCCTTCAGCAGTTCGCAGGATCTCTGCATCATGAACAAACCCGCCAGTTTTTTCCATTTGGTCTGGACCACTTGCCGCGGGTCATTGGGGGCAGACCTACCCATTTGTGACTGATATCACCAGCCGACCGCAAGGGAAAGCGCTTGCAGAGCGCCGTTGCGGCGGAGAGTTCAGGCCGGGTAAACGCGCGTTTCGGTAGCCTTCAAGGCCGCCCAAACCCTGGCGCCCGGGGTCAATTCGAGTTCCGCGACCGCGGCGGGCGTCACGTCGGCGGCCGCGGACAGCGGCGGCCCCTGCAGACGGACACGGACGCGGTCCCCGTGCCGCTCCACGGCCGCGACCCGGGCGCGCCACACGTTGCGAGGGCTGCCCTCGGGCCGCGACCGGTACAGCGCGACCGCCGTCGGCTCAAAAGCCAGGAAAACTTCTCCCAGGACATGGTCAACCGTGTCCAGCTCCATTCTGGCGCCGCCCTCGCCCTCGACCCGCACCGTGCGGCCGTCGGCCTGGCCCCGGTAGAGGTTGAGGCCCACCAGGCGCGCCACGTACTCGGTGCGGGGCTGCCGGGCGACGTCGGCGGGCCGTCCCCGCTGCACCGGCCGCCCGCCCTCCAGCACCACGAGCCGGTCGGCCAGCACCATGGCGTCCAGCGGGTCATGGGTGACCAGCACGGCGGCCCCGTCGAACCCCGCCAGGCGCCGCCGCAGCCCGGACCGGATCTCCAGCCGAGTGTGCGCGTCCAGGGCCGACAACGGCTCGTCCAGCAGCAGCAGGCGCGGCCGCACGGCCAGGGCGCGCGCCAACGCCACCCGCTGGGCCTGCCCGCCCGACAAGGCGCGCGGACGCGCGGACGCGTACTCGGCCAGGCCGACCCTTTCCAGCCACTCGGCCGCGATACGGCGGGTCTCGCGTTTGCGCACGCCCTGGCAGCGCAGGCCGAACGCGACGTTCTCCAACGCGCTCAGATGAGGGAACAGCAGGTAGTCCTGGAAGACCATGCCGATGCCGCGCCGCTCCGGGGGCAGGCGATGCAGGTCCCTGCCGTCCACTCGGATGTACCCGTCCGCCAACGGGACGAGCCCGGCCAGCGCGCGCAGCGCGGTGCTCTTGCCCGCCCCGTTGGGGCCCAGCAGGGCGACGACCTCGCCGGGCGCGGCCGTCAGCTCCAGATCCAGTGCGAAATCTCCGCGCCGCACCAGCAGCCGCGCCTCGAGCCCGCCGCGGCCGGCGGCCCGCTCCTCCCGCCCCGTCGTCATCGGGGTGTCAGGGCGGCTCACGCGACGTCCAGCCATCGGTCGCGGAGGGCGGTCAGGACGAGCACCGACACCGCCAGCAGCACCAGGCTCAGCACGACCGCCGCCTCCGGATCGGTCTCCAGTGCCAGGTAGACGGCCAGCGGCATGGTCTCGGTGCGGCCCGGGAAGCTGCCCGCGAACGTGATCGTCGCGCCGAACTCGCCCAGCGCCCGCGCCCAGCACAGGACGGCGCCCGCCAGGACCCCGGGGGCGACCAGCGGAAGCGTCACCCGGCGGAACACCGTCCACCGGGTGGCGCCCAGCGTGGCGGCCGCCTCCTCGTAGCGCAGGTCCGCGGCGCGCAGCGCGCCCTCCACGCTGATGACGAGGAAGGGCATGGCCACGAACGTCTGGGCGAGCACCACGCCCGCCGTGGTGAACGGCAGCGTGACGCCGAACGCCGCGTCCAGCCACTGCCCGACGAGTCCGCGGCGGCCCAGCACCAACAGCAGCGCCACGCCGCCGACCACGGGCGGCAGCACCAGCGGGACGGTCACCAGCGCCCGCACCAGCCGGGCGCCGGGGAACGGCACGCGCGCCAGCACCCATGCCAGCGGCACGCCCAGAACGAGGCACACACCGGTGGCCGCGGTGGCGGTGAGCAGCGACAGCCGCAGCGCCTCCAGCACCCGCGGATCGGCCAGCCGGGTGCCCAGCGTCGACCACGGCGCGCGCAGCAGCAGCCCGGCCGGCGGCAGCACCAGGAAGCCCAGGCCCACCAGCGCGGGCAGCACCAGCATCCACGGCGGCCGCCGTCCGAACCCGCGTTCCGGGGACGCCCCGCCGGCGGGAGCGCGCACGGTGTCGGGCCTCCCGGTCACGGCGCCTCGAACCCCGCCTGTGCCAGCACGGTGCGGCCCTGGCCCGAGAGCACCAGCCGGACGAACTCCCGGGCCAGCTCGGGCTGCGGCGCCTCGGCGAGCACCGCGATCGGGTAGTCGTTGCCCGCCTCGGCCGACTCGGGGAACTCCACGCCCGTGACCTGCCCGGACGCCGCCCGCACGTCGGTGCGGTACACCAGTCCGGCGTCGGCCTCGCCCATCCGGACCTTGGTGAGCACGGCCTTGACGTCCTTCTCGCGGGACACGGGCTCGACCCGGACGCCGCCCGCGCGCAGCGCCTTGCCGGCGGCGTCGCCGCAGGGCGCCTGCTCGGCGCACAGCACGACCTTCAGGTCGCGTCCGGCCAGGTCCCGCAGCGACGTGACCTTGCCGGCCGCGTCCTTGGCGACGGCGATGACCAGCCGGTTCCTGGCGAAGATCCGAGGCTGCCCGGACGCGGCGCCCCGGTCGGCGACGGTCTTCATCGTGGCGGTGCTGGCCGCGGCGAACACGTCCGCGGGCGCCCCCTGGACGATCTGCTGCGCGAGGGTGGAGCTGCCGCCGAAGCCGAACCGCACCGTGACGCCGGGGTGGGCGGCCTCGAACGCCTCGCCCAGGGAGGTGAACGTCTCGGTCAGGGACGCCGCGGCGAACACCGTGAGCGTCCTCCCGCCGCGCTCGGCGCCCGCGGAGGCGTCCCCGTCCTCCACGTCGCCGCACCCGGCCAAGGCCAGGGCGGTCACGGCCGCCAGGACCAGCGCCGCGATCCGTGTCCGTACGCGCTCCACCACGGTTCCTCCGGTCCTCTCGAGTGCTCGCCGGGGCGGACGGTCGACCGGCGGGCGCCCCTCACCCCCGGGCCCGAGCGGGGTCGGGCAGTTCGACGACGACGTTGGTGGACTTCACGACGGCCTCGGCGACCACGCCGACCTCCAGCCCGAGCTCGTCGGCGGCCTCGCGGCTCATCAGCGAGACCACCCGGAACGGCCCGGCCTGCATCTCCACCTGGGCCATCACCCCGTCCCGGTGCACGTCGGTGACGATGCCGCGCATCCGGTTGCGGGCGGAGGAGAACCGCTCCCCCGGCTCCCCGTCGCCGCGCCGCCCCTGGTCGCGGACGAACGCGGCCAGCTCGGCGCCGGGGACGCGCCGGTGCCCGTGCTCGTCGCGGACGGCGGGCAGCCGTCCGCCGTCCACCCAGCGGCGGACGGTGTCCGCGCTCACGCCCAGCAGCGCGGCCGCCTCACTGATCCGGAACGTCGTCACGCGCCCATCGTAGACCTTCGCCGATTCGAAGGGAATCGGCCGTTTCCTACAGCAGATGCCATGCGAATCGACCTGAAGGCACAGCAGGTGCGGGGCTGGTCCATTCGACTCCCGTGCGATCGATTCGAGTGGGCAGTGGGCCGGGCCGTCCCGGGACGGCGCGGCGCACGGAGTGCTCTCTCAAGGAGCGCGCTCGTCGACGTCCTCCCGCTGCCCATGGGGGTCGTCGGCGCCTGCTCGCCGAGCAGCCTCTTCACGCGTTTTCGCAGGCCATATAACGTGCTTGGGGGCGGAGCAAGGGGGTAGGCCCTTCGCCGACAGATCACGTCCTCCCGGTCAGGAGGGGGATCATGACTGGGACCATGCGGGCTCCGCGCACCCGGGGCGTCCTCAGCGGCTTCCTGCTCGTGCTGCTGGGGCTGTGGGGCGCCCTGCTGCCGTTCATCGGCCCGTACCTGCACTTCGGCTTCGCGCCCGACGAGCCTTGGGTGTACACGTCCGCACGCCTGCAGCTCAGCGTCCTTCCGGGGATCGCCGCGGTGCTCGGCGGACTGATCCTGCTCGTCAGCGCGCACCGCGCGGCCGCGATGTTCGGGGCGTGGCTGGCCGCGCTCGGCGGCGCCTGGTTCGTCGTCGGCCACACGGTCGCGCCGCTGTGGGAGCCGAACGGCGTGGGCGCCCCGCTCGGGACGAGCACGGGCATGCGGGTGGCCGAGCAGGTGGCGGGCTTCAGCGGCCTCGGCGTGGTGATCGTGTTCCTCGCCGCGGCGGCCCTGGGCCGCTTCGCCGTGGTCGGCGTGCGCGAGGCCCGACGGGCCGCCCGGAGCGCGGCGGAACGCGAGGCCGCCGCCCGGCCCGCCGCGGGCGAGTCCGGCGCGACGCAGCCGCTCGCACCGCCGCACGGCCGGTACAGCCGCGCGTCCGGGTTCGGCGGAGCCGTCCCCGGCGCCGGGCCACCGCCGTCGACGCCGCCGACCCAGCCGATCCAGCGGACGCAGCCGCCCCAGCAGACGCAGCCCACCCAGCCCACTCAGCCGACCCAGCCGGCAGACGGGCCCGCAACGCCGCAGGCGCCCCCTCCGCCCGCACCCGGCGCGCCGGGACCAGGGCCGTCCGCGCCCCGGCCGCACGCCGGCGCCTCACCCGTCGAACGGCACGACCAGCGGGTCGCCGGAGAGCACAGGGACGGACCCCGTCCCTGACCCGGCGTCCGCGGCGTCCTGGACCACCGCTCCGTGCGGAGCGTCCCGCGCCCGCACGGAGCGATCGCTCATGCCCCGGACGCCGCGGCTCCGCGCGCGTCAGCGGTCGCGGGCGCGCATCTTGCGCACGGTCGCGGTCGGCTCGTAGGCGCGCTTCTCGTCGTCCAGCGGAACGTCGTCGCGGTCGGTGAACATGGCCGCGAAGGCGACCAGAAGGCCGACGGCGCCGATCCACGGCTCACGCCAGGCGAAGCTCAGCGCCACGCACGCCGCCGCGCACCCGAGCAACAGCAGGAACCTCACGCAGAAACGAGAACATGTTCTCGTTTCTGCGTCAATGCGGAACCCGGCGCTCGCCGGCGGCTCACTTGCGCTTGCCGCGCTTCTCGCGGATGCGCATCACCAGGTCGATGGGCGTGCCCTGGAAGCCGAACTCCTCGCGCAGGCGCCGTTCGATGAACCGCCGGTACCCCTCCTCCAGGAAACCGGTGGTGAACAGCACGAACCGGGGCGGGCGCACGTCCGCCTGGGTGGCGAACAGCACTCGGGGCTGCTTGCCGCCGCGCACCGGGTGCGGGTGCGCGGCCACCAGGTCGGCGAAGAACCGGTTGAGCTGGGAGGTGGGGACGCGGGTGCCCCAGCCTTCCAGCGCCGTGTCCAGGGCGGGCACCAGCTTCTCCACGTGCCGCCCGGTGCGGGCGGAGATGTTCACGCGCGGCGCCCAGCGGGCGTTGTGCAGCTGCCGGTCGATCTCGCGCTCCAGGTAGTAGCGGCGCTCCTCGTCCAGCAGGTCCCACTTGTTGTAGGCGATCACCAGGGCCCGGCCCGCCTCGATCACCATGGAGATGATCCGCAGGTCCTGGTCGGCCAGCGGCTCGGAGGCGTCGATCAGCACGACCGCCACCTCGGCGCGCTCCAGCGCCGACTGGGTGCGCAGCGTGGCGTAGAAGTCCGCGCCCTGGTTCTCGCGGTGGCGCCGCCGGATGCCCGCGGTGTCGATGAACCGCCACTCCCGGCCGCCCAGCTCGATCAGCTCGTCCACCGGGTCGCGGGTGGTCCCGGCGACCGAGTCGACGACGGCGCGGTTCTCCCCCGCCAGTTTGTTGAGCAGGCTGGACTTGCCGACGTTGGGACGGCCCAGCAGCGCCACCCGGCGCGGGCCCCCGACCTCGCCGTACGTCTCGGGCGGCGGCTCGGCGGGCAGCGCCTCCAGCACCGCGTCCAGCAGGTCGCCGCTGCCGCGGCCGTGCAGGGCGCTGACCGGGTGCGGCTCGCCGATGCCGAGCGACCACAGCAGGGCCGCGTCCGCCTCGGTCGCCGCGTCGTCGACCTTGTTGGCGACCAGCACGACCGGCTTGCCGGAGCGGCGCAGGATCTCCACCACGGCGTCGTCCACGTCGGTGGCGCCGACGGTCGCGTCCACCACGAACAGCACCACGTCGGCCAGGTCGACCGCCAGCCGCGCCTGCTCGGCGATCGCGGCGGCCAGGCCGGTCGCGTCGGGCACCCAGCCGCCGGTGTCGACGATGGTGAAGCGGCGGCCGCTCCAGGTGGCCTCGTAGGCGACGCGGTCGCGGGTCACGCCCGGCACGTCCTCCACGACCGCCTCGCGGCGGCCCAGGATCCGGTTGACCAGGGTCGACTTGCCGACGTTGGGACGGCCGACGACGGCCACCACCGGGACCGGCGCCGCCGCCTCGTCCGCGGCCGCCGGGCCGTCCACCGTCTCGATCTCGTATTCGCTCACTGCTCCACGCTCGCGTTCGAGGCGCCGCGCACGGCGCCGGCCGCCCTTTCCGTCCTTCGGTCCGTACCCCCGGGCCGTCCGCTAGGACGCGCTCTTGGCCAGGCGGACGACCGCCTCGATCACCTCGTCGAGGGTCAGCTCGGTCGAATCGATCTCGTGCGCGTCCTCGGCCTTGGTCAGCGGCGACGCCGCCCGCGTCGAGTCGAGGCGGTCGCGGCGGGCCTGCTCGGCGAGCGTCACCGTCACCGTGGCGCCGGGGTCGTGGGCCAGGTCCTTGGCGCGGCGGGCGGCCCGGACCTCCTCGCTGGCCGTCAGGAACACCTTGACGGGCGCGTCGGGCGCCACGACGGTGCCGATGTCGCGGCCCTCCACCACGATGCCGCCCTCGCCGATGATCTCGCGCTGCAGCGCCACCAGCCGCTCGCGCACCCGGGGCACGGCGCTGACCGCGCTGACCGCGTTGGTCACCTCGCGGGTGCGGATGGGGCCGGACACGTCCTGGCCGTCCACCGCGATGGTCGGCGCGTCGGGGTCGGTGCCCGACTCGATCACCGGCTCCCCGGCGCGGGCCGCGACCGCCTCGGCGTCGTCCACCGGCACGCCGGCCCGCAGCATCCACCACGTCATGGCGCGGTACATGGCGCCGGTGTCGAGGTAGCGCAGCCCGAGCGCGCGGGCCACGCCCCGAGAGACGCTGGACTTGCCCGACCCGGAGGGGCCGTCCATGGCGATGACGAGCGGCACGATCGCTCCCTTTCCGTGATGAGACGGCTTGCCCGCGAGCGTCCCGCGGCGGGCGCGCGGACGGCGCCGGCGCACCCGGCGGCCGTGTTCCCCGACGCGTCAGCGTACCCGTGCCGACGGCCCCTTCGGGCCGCCGCGCCGGGCCGGCGGGGCCGTCACGCCAGGCCGGGGACCGACCAGCCGCGCGACCGCAGCTCCTCCGCCAGCCGCCGGGCGGCCTCGGGCTTGACCGAGATCTCCAGCACGCCCAGGGGGCGGCCCGGGGAGTGCTCGATCCGCACGTCCTCGATGTTGACCCCGGCGACGCCCGCCGCCTGGAAGATCATGGCCAGCTCGCCGGGACGGTCCGGGATGACCACCTGCACCACGGCGTAGGCGGACGGGTCGCCGCCGTGCTTGCCGGGGATGCGCGAGCAGCCGGCGTTGCCGCGCAGCAGCAGGTCGGCGACGTGCGCGGCGGCCCGCTCGCTGCCGTCGCGCAGCAGCGAGGCCGCCACGGCCAGGTCGGTGGCCACGGCCTCCAGCACGTCGGCGACCGGCTGGGCGTTGCCGGTGAGGATGCCGATCCACAGCTTCGGGTCGCCCGCGGCGATGCGGGTCACGTCCCGCAGGCCCTGCCCGGCCAGGCCGAGCGCCATGTCGTCGGCGCCGGTCAGCCGGGCCGCGACCGCGGCCGACACGACGTGCGGGGCGTGCGAGACGAGCGCCACGGCCCGGTCGTGCTCCTCGGCGCCGACGGTGACGGGCTCGGCGCCGCACGCCCGGGCCAGCGCGGTGACCGCCTCGACGGCCTCCGGTTCGGTCTCGGGCGGCGGGCACAGCGCCCAGGACCGGCCGAGGAACAGGTCGGCGCGGGCGGCCGCCGGTCCGGAGCGCTCGCGCCCGGCCAGCGGATGCCCCGGGACGAACGTCCCCAGCTCGCAGCCCAGCTCGCGGGCCTGCCGCAGCGGCAGCGCCTTGACGCTCGCCACGTCGGTGTAGACCGCGGCCAGGCCGCGCTTCTGCGCGTCCAGCAGCGTGACGGCCACCGCGGCGGGCGGGACGGCCAGCACCGCCACGTCGGCGGGCTCGTCGACCGGCCCGTCGGCGGGCAGGGCCGTGCCCGCGCCGAGCTCGACGGCCATCGCCAGCGCGGCGGCGTCGCGGTCGGCGAGCACCACCTCCGCGCCGCGCTCGCGCATGGCCAGGGCGATCGAGGTGCCGATCAGCCCGGTCCCGATCACCGCGATGCGCCGTGGAAAGCCCTCTTCAGCCACCCGTCAAGGGTAGCCGCCCCGGACGCCCGCCCGCGCCGCGCGGATGCGCCCGCCCGTGGCCGGCGGACGGGGCCCGCCGCGTCACCGCCGCGCCGCGTGCGCTCGGCCTCGCGGACGCGGCACGGAGCCGGCGGGCTCCCCGCCTCTGGCGTCACTGCGCGATGTCCAGGCGCAGCGCCGTGGCCCCCCGCAGGTAGACGTGCTGGATCTCCGAGCGGGGACGGTCGGTCTCCACGTGCGCCATCAGCCGGATCACCCGGGGCAGCGCGTGCGGCACGCCGATCTCGGTGGCGCACAGCAGCGGCACCTCGTGGAAGCCGAGCTTGCGCGCCGCCAGCGCCGGGAACTCGGCGGTCAGGTCGGGCGTCGCCGTGAAGATCACGCTGATGACGTCGTCGGTGGTCAGCCCGTTGCGCGCCATCACCTCGGTGACCAGCTCGGCGGTGGCCGCCAGGATCTGGTCCCGGTCGTCGGCGTCGACCTGCGTCGCCCCCCGGATCGCGCGTACCGCCACGTTTCGCACCTCCTACAGGCCCACGGCCTTGTACAGCTCCCCGATCTCGACGACGTTCAGCGCCCGGACGGTTCCGGGCCGCAGCTGGCCGAGCTTGATCGGTCCGAACTGGATGCGGGCCAGCTGCTGCACGGGGAACCCGACGTGCTTGAGCATCCGCCGCACGATGTGCTTGCGGCCCTCGTGCAGCGTGATCTCCACGAGGACGCGGCGGCCCACCTGGTCGTACACGCGGAACCGGTCGGCCTTGGCGAAGCCGTCCTCGAGGGTGACGCCGGCGCGCAGCCGCCGTCCCAGGTCGCGCGGGATGGGGCCGTGGATCTCCGCCAGGTAGGTCTTCGGCACGCCGTAGCTGGGGTGCATGAGCCGGTGGGCCAGCTCCCCGTCGTTGGTGAGCAGGATCAGGCCCTCGGTGTCGGTGTCCAGGCGGCCGACGTGGAACAGCCGCTCGGGCACGTCCACGAAGTCGGCCAGGGACTTGCGCCCCTTGTCGTCGGACATCGTGCTGACCACGCCGCGCGGCTTGTTGACGGCGTAGTAGCGCATCTCCGAACGCGTCTCCACCCGGCGCCCGTCGACGTGGATGACGTCGCGCTCGGGGTCCACCCGCTCGCCGAAGCGGAACACCTTCTCACCGTTGACGGTGACGCGGCCTTCGCCGATCAGTTGCTCGCAGTGGCGGCGGCTGCCGATTCCGGCGTCGGCGAGCACCTTCTGCAACCGTACGCCCTGGTTGTCGGTCACTTTTCCTCAACTGTGTCGTCTGGCAGGTCTTCGGGCAGATAGGGGGCGAGGTCGGGCAGCTCGTCCAGGCTGCGCAACCCCAGCCGCTCCAGGAAGTACCCGGTGGTGCGGTACAGGAGCGCCTGCGTCTCGGGGTCCCGGCCCGCCTCCTCGATGAGTCCGCGCAGCATCAGGGTGCGCATCACCCCGTCGCTGTTGACGCCGCGGATCGCCGAGACCCGCGCCCGGCTCACCGGCTGGCGGTAGGCCACCACGGCGAGGGTCTCCAGCGCCGCCTGGGTGAGGCGGGCCTGCTGGCCGTCGGTGACGAAGCGCTCCACCACCGGGGCGCACACGTCACGAGTGTAGAAGCGCCAGCCGTCCCCGACCTCCCGCAGATCGAACCCCCGGCCCTGGGCGGTGTATTCCGCGGACAGTTCCCGGAGCGTGGCGGCGATCTCCGCCCGCGGGCGCTCCAGCAGCCGCGCGAGGGTGTCCTCGCTCACCGGCTCGTCCACCACCAGCAGGATCGCCTCGATCGCGGCGCGCAGCCCCGGCCCCTCGGCCTCCTCGGAGGCGTCCTCGACGGTGTCCTCGGGGGCCTGCGCGGCGGGCGGCTCCGCCGGCTCGGCCCCGTTCTGGGACGCGACGGCCTCGCCGAGGCCGTCGGGGACCCGGTCCTCCCGACCGGTGTCCTCCCGCGAGGCGCGGGCCTCCCGCGCATCAGGCGCCTCCTGCGAGGCGGCGGGTCCTTCCGGAGGTGAAGCGTCCCGCGCCCGTTCGGGCGGCAGGGCAGGGTCGGCGGGGACGCCCTCCGGGGCGTCCTCGCGGGGCGGTTCAGTCATCGGTCTTGTCTTTCTCCGGCTCCCGGGAGCCTTCGTAGTCGTCGCCGACGTCGATGTCGCCGTCGTCGGTGCCGGTCCAGGTGATGTGCAGCTCGCCGAGCGGCTCGGCCTGCTCGAACGCGACCGCCTTCTCGCGGTAGAGCTCCAGCAGCGCCAGGAACCGCGCGACGACCTCGTAGGTGCCGGCGCAGTCCTCGACGAGCACGCGGAACGTGGTGGCGCGCAGCCGGCGCAGCCGCTCCACCACGATCGCCGCCTGCTCGCGGACGCTGGCCTTGGGCTGGTAGATGTGCTCGACGGAGACGGTCGGGGGCGCCTTGGGCGTGAGGGCCTTGGCCGCCAGGCGGGCGAACTCGACGGGGCCGAGCCCGAGGAGCACCTCGGGCAGCAGGTTGGCGAACCGGGGCTCCATCGGCACCAGGCGCGGGTACCGCCGCCCCTGCTCGGCCATCCGTTCCGCCAGGAAGCGCGAGACCTCCTTGAAGGCCCGGTACTGCAGGAGCCGCGCGAACAGCAGGTCGCGGGCCTCCAGCAGGGCCAGGTCCTCCTCGTCGTCCACCTCGCCGGACGGCAGCAGCCGGGCCGCCTTCAGGTCCAGCAGCGTGGCGGCGACGAGCAGGAAGTGGCTGGCCTGGTCCAGGTCCCAGTCCTTGCCGTGCGAGCGGATGTGGTCGATGAAGTCGTCGGTGACCTTGGCCAGGGACACCTCGGTGATGTCCAGCTTGTGCTTGGAGATCAGCTGGAGCAGCAGGTCGAACGGGCCCTCGAAGTTGTCCAGGCGGACGCGGAAGCCGCGGCCCTCCTCGGCCTCCGGCTCCGGCGTCGTCTCGTCCACGCCGCTCACGGTAGCGGAGTCCGGCCGCGGCCGCGTCGACCGGCCAGAGGGGACGACACGCGGACGACACGGGGACGACGCCCGCGGCCGGTCGGGGCGGGCCGCTCCCCGCGCATGCGGCCCGCCCCGACCAGGGTCAGCGCACCCCGACGCGGTCGTCCGGCGCGGCCGCCCCGGCGGGCGGCGGCGGCACGGCCTCGGACAGGGCCACCCGGGCGTGCAGGCGCCGCAGCGGGCCGGGCAGCCACCAGTTGCGGCGTCCCAGCAGCGTCATGGTCGCCGGGACGAGCAGGATGCGCACCACCGTCGCGTCCAGCACGATCGCCGTCACCAGGCCGAGCCCGATCGCCTTGACCGGGGCGAACCCGCCGAACGCGAACCCGGCGAACACCACCGCGATCGTCAGGGCGGCGGCGGTGACGATGCCCCCGGTGCGGCGCAGGCCCTCGGCGACCGCGGCGGACGGGGCGTCCCCGGCCAGCCACCGCTCGCGGATCCGCGACAGCAGGAACACCTCGTAGTCCACCGACAGCCCGAACGCGATCGCGCCGATCAGCATCGGCACCGTCAGGTGGACGTAGCCGGTGCCCTCGGTGCCGAGCGGCCCGGCCAGGTGCCCGTCCTGGAAGACCCGCACGACGACGCCGAGGGCGGAGCCGATGCCGAGCAGGTTCGTCAGCACCGCCTTGACCGGAAGCAGCAGCGACCCGGTGAACGCGAACAGCAGCGCCAGCGTGCCGAGCGCCACCGCGGCGGCCGCCCACGGCAGCCGGTCGGCCAGCATCGCCCGGTAGTCGATCAGCCGGGCGGTGTATCCGCCGACCTCGACCGGCACCGGCGTGCGCGTCTCGCGGAGGGCGCGGACGGCGTCGCGGGCGGCCGGGCCGTCGGCGTCGCCGCGCGGGACGGCCGACAGCAGGGTCCTGGCCGGTCCGAGCCCTCGGGTGCGGACCTCGGCGACGCCGGGCAGGGCCGCGACCGTCCGCCGCAGCTCGGCCACGCGCGGGTCGCCGGGGGCGGCGTGGGCGATCACCTGGATGTCGTCCGACCAGCGGGCCCGCTCGGGGAAGTGGGTGTGCAGCTCGTCCCACAGCCGGTGGGTGGTGGTGGACGCGGGCAGCATGCCCGGGTCGCCGAGGGAGATGTGCAGGCGGGCGGCGGGCAGCGCCAGCGCGGCCATCGCCGCGGCGGCCGCCGCGAGCGTCAGCAGCGGACGCCGCTGCACGGCGCGGGCCACCCGGGCGAACCCGGCGCCGCCCTCCCTTGCCTTGGCGGGGGCGATGCGCCGGCCGAAGCGGGCCAGCAGCGCGGGCAGCAGCGTGAGCGCGGCGAGCATGTCCACCAGGACCACGGCGGTGCCCGCCAACCCCATCGACCGCAGGAACGGATCGGGGAAGACCGTGAGGCCGAGCAGGGCGACCGCCACGGTCAGACCGGAGAACAGGACGGTGCGGCCCGCGGTCGCGACGGTGCGGGCGACGGCCCCGGCCACGTCCGGGTCGGCGCGGCGCTCCTCCCGGAACCGGCTGACCATCAGCAGCGCGTAGTCGACCCCCAGCCCGACCGCGAGCATGGTCGTCACCTGGACGGCGTAGACGGAGATGTCGGTGACGGCGCTGAAGGCGTACAGGACCCCGAACGTGCCCGCCGTGCCGAGCACCGCGACGAGCAGCGGCAGCCCGATCGCCAGCAGCCCGCCGAACACCACCACCAGCAGCACCAGCACCACCGGCAGGCTCAGCATCTCGGCGCGCGCCACGTCCCGCTGGGCCTGCTCGGTGAACTCCCGCTCCGACAGCGGTCCGCCGGCGACGGTCACGGTCGCGCCGTCCACGGCGCGCAGGCGGTCGGCGGCGGCCCGCGCGGCCGCCTCCTGCCCCTCGCCGGGGGCGAGCGCGACCTCCACCAGCAGCGCCCGGCCGGTGGTCCGCGACGCCAGCGGCCCGTTGACCGCGACGACGCCGGGCACGGCCCGGACCGCCTCCATCGCCGCGCCCACCTCGCGGCGCAGCGCGGGATCGTCCGCGGGGCGCCCGGACACCACGGCGGTGAGCCTCGCGGGGCTCGGCGAGTTGTCCTCGATCCACTGCGCGGTGCGGCCCGACTCGCTGCCGGGCAGGACGCCGACGTCGCTCACCAGGACGCCGAACACCCGCCCGCCGACGCCGAAGCCCGCGGCCGCCACGGCGAGCCACAGCACGACGACCAGCCACGGGCGCCGCGTGGAGAAACCAGAGATTCTGCCAAGCATGACGGCCTCCATCGGCCCGTGCGGGCCTTGCGACCGGAAACGACTGGCTCAAGGCTCGCCCGAAGCGGCGGTGAAGGGATCACCGCTGAGAGCGGAGTCCGGCTCGCTCCGAGGAGCGGGCCCGCGGCGGGCGCGTCTCCCTCGCAGGAGGGGGTCAGGGACGGGCGGGAGGCGCCGTCTCCCCCGGACGGACCAGGCCGGTCTCGTAGGCCAGCACGACCGCCTGCACGCGGTCGCGCAGCCCCAGCTTGCTCAGCAGGCTGCTGACGTGCGTCTTGACCGTGTGCTCGGTGACGACCATGGCGCGGGCGATCTCGGCGTTGGACAGCCCCCGGGCGATGTGCCGCAGCGTGTCGGTCTCCCGGGCGGTCAGCCGCGCCAGGCGGGGGTCGTCGCCGTGCGGCGCGGACCGGGACGCGGGGCCGCCGGACCGCCGCACCACGTCGGCGATGAGCCGCCGCGTCACCGACGGCGCCAGCAGCGCCTCGCCGGCGGCCACCACGCGCACCGCGTCCACCAGCTCCCGGCGCCGCATGTCCTTGAGCAGGAACCCGCTCGCCCCGGCGCGCAGCGCCTCGTAGACGTACTCGTCGAGGTCGAACGTCGTCAGCACCAGCACCTTGGCGTCGGTGTCGCGGCAGATCGCCGCGGTCGCCTCGATGCCGTCGACGTTCGGCATGCGCACGTCCATCAGCACCACGTCGGGCCGCAGCTCGCGCGCCGCGCGGATCGCCTCGGCGCCGTCGCCGGCCTCCCCCGCGACCGCCAGGTCCGGCTGCTCGGAGAGGATCATCGCGAACCCGTCGCGGACCAGGGCCTGGTCGTCGGCGATCAGCACGCGGATCGGGGGGCGGGTCGGACGGTCGACGGCCACGCTGTCACTCTAGGGGCAGAACCGCCGCCACGCGGAACCCCCGGCCGTCCGGACCCGGCCCGTAGCTCAGCTCGCCGCCCACGGCGGCGACCCGCTCCCGCATGCCGATCAGTCCGTGCCCGCCCGTCCCCGCGGCGTCCTCCCCGCGGGGGCCCGCCGCGCCGTTCGGGCCGCGGCCGTCGTCGCGCACCTCCAAGCGCAGGGCGCCGCCGCCCCACCGCAGCCGCACCCGCGCGCTGCGCGCCCCCGCGTGCTTGACGGTGTTGGTCAGCGACTCCTGGACGACGCGGTACGCGGTCACGGACAGGTCGGCGGGGACGCGCCGCGCCGTGCCGTCCTCCTCCAGCGACACGTCCAGGCCGGCGCGCCGCACCCCCGCGATCAGCGCCGGCAGGGCCTCCAGGCCGGGCTGCGGGCGGCGGGACGGCTCGTCGGCGCGCAGCACGCCGAGGGTGCGGCGCAGCTGCGCCAGCGCCTCGCGCGCGGTGTCGGAGATGGCGTCGAACATCTCCTCGGCGCGGGCCGGGTCGCTGCGCACCGCCACCGGACCGGCCTCGGCCTGCACGGCGACCATGCTCATCGAGTGGGCGAGGATGTCGTGCATCTCCCGGGCGATCCGCTCGCGTTCGCGGGCGGCGGCCGCGTCCTGCTCCTCGGCGAGGCGGCGCGCCCGCTCCTCCAGCATCGCGATGCGGTCGCGGCGCGCCCGGGCCGAGGTGCCCATCGCGTACGCCACGACGAACGGCGCGGCCGCCACGAGCAGCTTCGCCCCGGTTCCGCCCGGGCCGAGGGTCTGCGCCGAGCCGAGCAGGACCGCCGCCGCGAGGACGACGGCGGTGACCGCACCGAGCACCAGCCGCCGCACCGGCGGGCACAGCGCGGCGAAGGTGTAGGTGGCCACGAGCTGCGCGGCGGGCAGGTCGGTGAGGACGTCGCTCAGGTGCATCGCCACGGTCCCGGCGCCGACGGCGCAGGCGACCAGGGACGGGCGTCGGCGGCGCCACAGCAGCGGCACCGACGCCGCCGTCGCGAGCAGCGCCACCCACCAGGCAAGACGACCGTCGACCGCGGCGTGGACGGTGACGTAGGCGCCGCACACGGCGGCGATGACAGCGTCGACCGCGCCCGGCGGCGGCGCGCCCGCGCGTGCGGCGAGACGGCGCACGCGGGCGATGAGGCGCACGATGAGGCGGACGGTGGGGGACGCCACGTCGACTCCTCGTTCAGGGAGGGCGGCCGTCCTCCAGTATCGCCGCGCGGGCCCGGCTCCGTCCTCGCTCTCAAGAGTGAGGACGGGCGCGTCAGCCGGCGGCGGCCTCGGTCTGCGCCCAGCGCTGCAGCAGCTCGCGGGCCAGGCTGCGGTAGGCGTTGGCGCCCATGGAGGTCGGGTCGAAGAACGTGATGGGCTCGCCCGCCACGGTCGCGTCGGGGAACCGCACCGTGCGGTTGATGACGGTGTGGAACACCTTGTCGCCGAACGCCTCGACGATGCGGCCGAGCACCTCGCGGGTGTGCAGGGTCCGCGAGTCGTACATGGTGCCGAGCACGCCGTCGATCTGCAGCGCGGGGTTGATGCGCGACTGGACCTTATCGATCGTCTCCATCAGCAGCGCCACCCCGCGCATGGCGAAGTACTCGCACTCCAGCGGGATCAGCACGCCCTGGCTGGCGGCCAGCGCGTTCACGGTGAGCAGGCCGAGCGACGGCTGGCAGTCGATGAGGATGTAGTCGTAGTGCGGCACCGCCGACTTCAGCGCGCCCGCGAGGATGTACTCGCGGCCGACCTCGTGCACCAGCTGCACCTCGGCGCCGGACAGGTCGATGTTGCTGGGGAGCAGGTCCATGCCGTCGACACCGGTGTCGATGACGACGTCCTCCCACTCGGTGTCCGGCTCCAGCAGCAGGTTGTGGATCGTGATGTCGAGCTGGCGCGGGTCGCCCTTGCCCAGCCCGACCGACAGCGCGCCCTGCGGGTCGAAGTCCACCAGCAGCACGCGGCGGCCGTACTCGGCCAGCGCGGCGCCCAGGTTGATGGTGGTGGTGGTCTTGCCGACGCCGCCCTTCTGGTTGCAGATCGAGACGATGCGGGCCGGTCCGTGCTCGTCCAGGGGCTCGGGTTCGGGGAAGTTCGGCACCGGCCGCTGGGTCGGTCCGAGGGCAAGACTCGGATCGGTCTCGATGGTGGCGGAGGACAGGACTCCCCCCGCAGCCTCTGTGCTGGTCACCAGATCCCTCCCCGGCTGGCCCGGACATTGCCATCCAGGTTGGGGACTCTAGGGCCTGCCACCGCGCCTCTCAAGCCGACGCGCGCCGATGGGCGTGTTTTGTCTGACCCTGATACGTCCTGTTCATCCCTCCGCGCATTCCACCCCCGGAAACCGGCGCGCGCGCCGGGCTCAGCCGCGGGCGCGGGGGTGGGACGTGGCGTACACCTCGCGCAGCATCTGCACGGTGACCAGCGTGTACACCTGCGTTGTCGTCACCGACGCGTGGCCCAGCAGCTCCTGCACGACCCGCACGTCCGCTCCCCCGTCCAGCAGGTGCGTGGCGAACGAGTGCCGCAGCGTGTGCGGGGACACGTCCTTCAGGTCGGCGCGTTCGGCCGCGGCGCGCAGCACCATCCACGCGCCCTGCCGCGACAGCCGCCCGCCGCGCGCGTTCAAGAACAGCGCGGGGCTGCCGCGTCCGGCCGCGCTCAGCTCCGGACGGGCCCGCACCAGGTACGCCTCGACGGCGCGGCGCGCGTAGTCGCCCATCGGCACCACGCGCGTCTTGCCGCCCTTGCCGCGGACGCGGGCGAACCCCTCGTCCAGGTCCAGGTCGTCGACGTCCAGGCCGACCGCCTCGGAGATCCGCACGCCCGACCCGTACAGCAGCTCCAGCAGGGCCCGGTCGCGCAGCCCGCGCGCGGTGGCGTCGCCGCCCGGTCCCGCGGCCGCGGCCAGCAGCCGCTCGACGTCGTCGACGGAGATGGCCTTGGGCAGCCGCCGCGGCGGGGTGGGCGGACGGACGTCACGGGCCGGGTCGGCGGACGCCAGGCCCTCGCGCAGCGCGAAGCGGTGCAGCCCCCGCACGGCCACCACGGCGCGGGCCGCCGAACCGGCCGACAGCGGCGGATGGTCGGCGTCGCCCTCGCGCAGCCCCACCAGGAACGCCCGCACGTCGTCCTCGCTGACCTGGTCGATGGCGGTGCGGCCGCGGGCGGTCAGCACCGCCAGGTAGCGGCGCAGGTCGCGGCGGTAGGAGCTGAGAGTGTTGGCGGCGAGGCCCCGTTCGACGGCCAGATGCCCCAGGTAGGCGGCCACGGCGGACCGCAGCGGGGACGCGCCGCCGTCCGGGCCGTCGCCGAGGCCGTCCGGGACGCGGCCGCGCTCGTCGGCGGCCCCCCGCGGGGGACCCTGTCCGGCATCGGGGGGCGCGCCGTTCCGGCCGGGTGTGCTCGGTGACAGTGCGGCACCTCTTCCGGGCGGGGGTGACCGACAGGGACCTGCCCCATCATGCCGCTTTCGGCGCCTCCGCGAGACCTGATCGACGCGCCGCCCGGCGGCATGTCGCGCCCCGCCTCGCGACGCCGCACGTCGCGGCGGTTCCGGCGCGGCGGCGGGTCAGTCCTCCGGGGCGTCCACGGGGCGCAGGTCGCGGAAGCCGCGCGCCCGCGCCGCCCGCACCGCCAGGATGCCCAGCGAGGCGATCATGTTGTGGATCTCCCCCGCGAACACCTTGCGGACCGCCTCGTCCAGCGGCACCCACACCACCGGCATGTCGGCCTCCTCGTGCACCCGCTCGAAGTCGATCTCCTCGGCGGGCACCTCGGTCAGGTCGCGGGCCAGGAAGATCCGCACCCTCTCGTCGGACATGCCCGAGGACGGCAGCACGTCGGCCAGGGTGTGCCACCGCGCGGCGCGGTACCCCGCCTCCTCCAGGAGCTCCCGTTCGGCCAGCTTGTGCAGCGGTTCGCCGGGCACGTCGCGCAGCCCGGCGGGCGCCTCCCACAGCAGCCGGCCGACGGGGTGCCGGTACTGGCGCAGCAGCAGCACCCGGTCGGCGTCGTCGAGCGCGATGACGCCGACCGATCCGGGGTGCTCGATGACGTCCCGCTGGGCGATCTCCATGCGGTCGCCGTTGGGCATGCGGACGCGGTCGCGCCGCACCCGGAACACGTGCCCCTCGAACTCCACGCCGCTGCCGACGACCTCCCAGCGCTCGGGCCGGTCGCGCACGTCGTCCGGCCCGAGCGCGGCGCCGCCGGGCTCGGGGCCGCCCGTCACGGGGCGGTCACCGCGTCGGCGCGGTCCCGGGCGGCGGCGTAGTCCAGCGCGGCCGCGATCAGGCCGGTGAACAGCGGGTGCGGCCGGGTCGGGCGGGAGCGGAACTCCGGATGCGCCTGCGTGCCGACGAAGAACGGGTGCGTCTCGCGCGGCAGCTCGACGTACTCCACCAGGCGGCCGTCCGGCGACAGGCCGGAGAAGCGCAGCCCGGCCTTCTCCAGGGTCTCCCGGTAGGCGTTGTTGACCTCGTAGCGGTGCCGGTGCCGCTCGGACGCCTTGGCCTCCCCGTACAGCTCGCGCACCAGCGACCCCTCGGCCAGGTCGGCCGGGTACAGGCCCAGGCGCATCGTGCCGCCCATGTCGCGCTCCCCGGCGACCACGTCGACCTGGTCGGCCATGGTCGCCACTACCGGGTGCGGGGTGTCCGGGTCGAACTCGGCGCTGTCGGCGTCGGCCAGCCCGGCCAGCGACCGGGCCGCCTCGATCACGATGCACTGCAGGCCCAGGCAGATGCCGAGCAGCGGGATCCGGTTCTCCCGGGCGTGCCGGACCGCGCCGATCTTGCCCTCGATGCCGCGCACCCCGAAGCCGCCGGGAATGAGCACCCCGTCGACGCCGTCCAGCTCGCGGCGGGCGCCCTCGGGGGTCTCGCAGTCGTCGCTCTTGACCCAGCGGATGTTGACGCGCGCGTCGTTGCCGAACCCGCCGTGCCGCAGCGCCTCGGTGACCGACAGGTAGGCGTCGGGCAGGTCGACGTACTTGCCGACCAGCGCGATCGTGACCTCCCGGGCCGGGCGGTGCACCCGGCGCAGCAGCTCGTCCCAGGCGCCCCAGTCCACGTCCCGGAACGGCAGCCCCAGGCGCCGCACCACGTAGGCGTCGAGGCCTTCGGCGTGCAGCACCTTGGGGATGTCGTAGATGCTGGCGGCGTCCACGGCCGACACGACGGCCTCGCGGTCGACGTCGCACATCAGGCTGATCTTGTTGCGCAGCCCGTCGGTGATCGGCCGGTCCGAGCGGCACACGATCGCGTCGGGCTGGATGCCGATGGAGCGCAGCGCGGCCACCGAGTGCTGGGTGGGCTTGGTCTTCAGCTCCCCGGACGGCCCGATGTACGGCAGCAGCGACACGTGCAGGAAGAAGCAGTTCTCCCGGCCGATCTCGTGCCGGATCTGCCGGACCGCCTCGAGGAACGGCAGCGACTCGATGTCGCCGACCGTGCCGCCGACCTCGGTGATGACGATGTCGACGTCCCCGTCGGCCATGCCGCGGATGCGGTCCTTGATCTCGTTGGTGATGTGCGGGATCACCTGCACGGTGTCGCCCAGGTACTCGCCGCGCCGCTCCTTGGCGATCACGTTCGAGTAGACCTGGCCGGTGGTGACGTTGGCCGAACCGTGCAGCTCGGTGTCGAGGAACCGCTCGTAGTGCCCGATGTCCAGGTCGGTCTCGGCACCGTCGTCGGTCACGAAGACCTCGCCGTGCTGGAACGGGTTCATGGTGCCGGGGTCGACGTTCAGGTACGGGTCCAGCTTCTGCATGGTGACCCGCAGGCCGCGCAGGGCCAACAGCCGCCCCAGGCTGGACGCGGTCAGCCCCTTGCCGAGGCTGGAGGCGACACCGCCGGTGACGAACAAATGCTTGGTAGGACGCGTTCTACCAATGTCTGCCGAAGGCAAAGAAGGCGCTCCCGTGGTCGCTGCTGAGGCGGCGTCCATCGCGTGTTCATCGCAAGGTGTCCACCGCACTGTCCACGGGCCACCAGGATATCAGCAGCGCGTGCCCGCGCCGTCCGGGACGCGCTCCCGGGACCGCGCACGGCCCCTGGTCGGAGGCGCACACCCCCGTCCCGTGGCCGTTTGCGGCCCCGGGACGGAGGCCGCGCCGTCGATTCGGCGTCCGGAGCCGCGGGCGGGACCGCCGGGCGGCTCCGGACGGCGGCGCCCTCGGGTCAGATCCGCGGGGCGGCGGTCGGCATGATGGTGCGCAGCTGCCGGGTGAGCTCGTCGATCAGCGACCGCGCCTGGTCGGCGGCGTTGCGGGCGCTGTCGCGCTCCTGCGACAGCTCGGCGATGGCCGCGCGCTGCTCGGTGACCGCCTGCGCGAGCTGGTCGACCCACTGCTCGCGCTCGGCGAGCTTCTCGGCGACCGCGTCGCGCTCGGCGGCGATCTGCCGCATCCCGGCCACGGCCTTGTCCCGCTCGCGCTCGGCCTTCTCGGCGCGGCCGCGGGCCAGCGTCAGCTCCGACTCGGCCTTGGCCTGCGCCTGCACCGCGGCCTCCCGCGCCCGCTCGGCCGCCTCCCGCGCCTGCTCCAGCTTGGCCCGGGCCTGCTCGAGCTGGGTGCGGGCCTGGATGGCGGCGTCGCGTTCGCGCTCGGCCTTCTTGGCCGCCTCCAGCGACTGAGCCGCGGTGTCGAGGGCCTGGTCGCGCTCCTTGGCGGCCTGCGCCGCCCGCCGGTCGGCCTCCTGGGCCCGCCGCTCCGCCTCCTGCGCCCGCAGCTCGGCCTCCCCGGCGCGGCGCCGGGCGTCCTCGGACTCCTTGGCGGCCGCGGCGGCGACCTGCTGCAGGTTCTTGGCGGTCAGCTCGGCGTCGGCGGCCTTGGCGCGCAGCGCCGACAGCTCCCCGTGCGCGGTCTCCAGCGCCCGGGACAGCTCGGCGACCTGCTCGGCGACGCGGTCGCGCTCGGCCTCGGCGGCGCGCCGCCCGTTGACGGCGTCCTCGACGGCGCGCAGGGCGTCGTCGCGGGCCTCGCTCATCGCGTCCCGCTGCGCCATGGCCTGCCGGACGGTGGCCTCGGCCTCGGCGGCCCGGCGTTCGGCCTGCTCGGCCTGCGCCTGGGCCTGCTCCATCTGGGCGCGGGCCTGCTCGGCCTGCATGCGCGCCTGCTCGGCCTCGGCCCTGGCCTGCTCGGCCTGCCCGCGGGCCTGGTCGGCCTGGGCGCGCCCCTGCTGGGCCTGGTTCCAGGCGGCGGCCGCGTCCCGCTGGGCGGCCTCCTTCTCCGCCTGGACGGCCGCGATCTGCGCCTGCAGC